>PBOW01000015.1 GCA_002725365.1 Chloroflexota bacterium
GAAGGACTCATCGAAGATCAGATAATGATGGACTGGGACGAATATGTGCAGCTCAGTTTTAGTTCAAACGAGCATTATGAACAGACTTATGGGCCGGATGCCGCAGATGTTTATAAAGAGTTGTGGGATTACAGCAGAGAGATGACTGCCCGTCTTACGTGGAAGCCGTGGATGTACAACAGGTCATTAGAGCCGCTCTTGTCTTTAGTTGATACTTCTGCACTTGTCGTGTGGGGTAGCGAAGATCGTATTGTGCCCCAAATCTGTGGCGAGCAATATAAAAACGCCCTTACGGGCTCAAAATTGGAAATCGTTGAAGGTGCCGGCCATTGCGTTGAGCATGAGCGACCTGAAATATTTAGGGATTTGATCTCGAACTTCGTTAAGAATTAAAACCGAGATCGGAAGGAGATAAACGTGTTCATAGGCTATTTCACCGAGCGTCCGTATCAGGACCAAAAATCCGGTTATTTTGGAGCAACTGGTAGAGACCTCACAGATCTTTCCATGTCAAACCGTGATTATGATCCCAAACTCGGTGCTGAACTATACAACAGATATCTCGACGAGAAAGTATTTGCAGAGGAGATGGGTTTTGACGGACTCATGCTGAATGAGCACCACTCCACTCCGTTCTGCATGGGCGGGGTGATGAATGTGGAGGCTTCTATTTTGGCTCGGATTACTAACCGAGCTAAAATAGTGTTACTAGGTAACGTCCTTCCGATCTGGGAAGATCCGCTTTGGTTGGCTGAAGAGCTTGCGGAAATTGATATGATTTCAGGTGGTCGACTTGTCACTGGATGGGTAAGGGGGACCGGCCGCGAGTCGGTTGCCCACAATGCTCAGCCACCGTTTAACTGGGAGCGGTTTCAGGAAGCTCATGATCTTGTGGTGAAGGCATGGAGTCAACCGGGCCCCTTCCGATGGGAAGGTGAACACTACCAATTGCGGTATGTGAACCCCTGGTCACGCCCTTATCAAAATCCGCATCCGCCAATATGGATTCCCGGCGTTATGTCTAGGAATACCGTTAAATGGGCTGCGGAGCACCACTATCCATATGTGATGCTTGCAACCGAACTTGGTCCAACTGTTGAGAGTTTTAAATATTATGAGGAGTGCGCAGCAGAAGCAGGCTATGAAGCAGGAACGCAGCACAGAGGATATCTCTGGAAAGTTCATGTTGATGAAACAGAAGAGCTGGCAGAAGCTACTGCTCGAAAGTATATTCAAGGCCCAAGTAATCCGTTCCTCGAAGGTAACCAGGGCAATGTACGCAGCTTTATTCAGAATTTACCAGGACTAACTTCTCGCACAAATCTACTTCCGACTAGTCAGGTTCCTGCAGCAGCGCGAGCCCGAGGTAAAGAGTCTCAAGTGAAGGAAGAATCTAAGGGTGACGTGCGACGAGGTACATTCGAGGAACAAACTGAGAAGTTGGGAATCGTGTATGGGACGCCGAAAACAGTTATACCCAAGATTCGCCACGTGCTCGAAACACTACGACCGGGTTCGATTATTTTTTGGGATGGTGATGGTGCAATGGACCATGACGATGCTATGAGGTCATTACGCCTATTTGGTTCAGACGTGCTACCTGCAGTGCGTGAGATGGGTAAGGAATTAGAGTTGGATTCACCTTTCGATGTGGCCGACGAGATACCTGCTGGCTACTCTCCCGAAGTGGTGGAAGCCGCCAAGGTCGCTGAGGCTGCGGCAGCTGAACAGGCAAGAGTTGAGGCTGCCGGCGCTTAAGAATTCGTATTTACTCTAACTGGATCTCCGATGGAAATTTTGGCTGATCCATTGGTACGGATTACTCGCGCCAGCTTTCCACGGTGCCCAAGCAATGTCTGCCGAAATGCTTCTCGATCTTCGACTCCAAGGAGTTCGCCTATGTGAGTGCAAGGTTCGCAGTCGCCATCGATTTCTAGGATATTTCCATTGATATCGATTTGCGTGCCGGCTTCCAATCCCATTAAATTTTCAGTATCTACTGTGATTTGTTCACGTAAATCACCCGGATTCAGTCCTAGCTGATTCAAGTCTGCGGTGGACATGAGTACCACTGATCGAGTTTTGCGATGCTCGTGGATATCAGACTGAATTCCTCCGCCTTTTATAAGAACCACCTCATGTTGAGGATCTGGTTTACTCCCAGGTTGTTTTTGTGTGAAAAGTGCTAGAACTGTCATATGCTTTCTCTGAGCTCCCCATCCTTGAATAACTCCCGGTGAACGTAACTTACAAAATTGTCATCGAGTAAATTCACACCGACTAATCGCCACCAGCTTAATACACCAGGTCCGGTTTGCAGCATATTGTGCACAGATTTCCTTGGATCTGCCTTGGAGCTTTCGTGCGCCCACAATGAAGATGTTTGATTAAAGTACATTATCAGGAACATGTTAAATCGATGAGTTTCGATTTTGTTGAGAGAGTCATAATCCTCGCACCCTCTCAGATAGATGTCCGCGAATTCGGCATTCATGATCTGAGAATCGACAACGAGTCCTGTCATATCACTCTTCATCCTGAGTGAACTTTCTCTTACGGAGTCATTGCGTTGTAGTCGAAGTTGATTAGCAAGAAATAGAGCGACTGCGAGCGTCGCTATCCCTGTGACAATTTGAGCAATAAGACCTATGTGTTCGAGCTCCATGAGATCCTCCATGTCATATTGTGATCTGCATAATTTGCTAGGGTAAGGGTAAGCATTAGGACGGAGACGTGTCATGCAAATTTCCCATCTAGATCATCTGGTTATTCCCGTGAGTGACATTGAACAAAGTGTAGAGTTTTATGTTAAATACCTGGGGATGGCAGTCAAGCGTTCTGAATCGGGCAGGGTTTCACTTCATTTCGGGGAACAGAAGATTAATTTACATACTGCAGGCTGGGATTTTTGGTTGAAGGCCAAAATTCATCTCGCAGGAACAGCTGATCTATGTTTCATAATCGAAGAACCTGTCTCGGACGTACAGTCTGCTCTGGAAACGCAGGGGCTAAACATTATTGAGGGACCAGTTCGTCGAGAGGGTGCTGTTGGAGACATGACTTCAATTTACTTCAGAGACCCCGATGGTAACTTAATAGAGCTTGCAAATTATATCTGAGTGGCTAGTGGATTAGTGCTGATTGACCTAACGGGATTATCGATTACACTTCGCTTAATTGTTAAGTGAGTTAATTTATTTACTTAATAATTTTCTGCACATGGCTGGGTTTCGAGTGCATGCTAAATGCAGAATTTATGCGGGATCAACAAAATTTCGTGGGGTGCACTTTACTCGGGATACGAAATTTACAGAAGGGGGATTTATAGATGATCAAATCAACACTCGCGTTTGCTCCAATGCAAGGACGCCAGAGCGAAGCCATCCAGTCAGTCACTGACCTGCGAGATCTTTTCGTTGAGTGCGGTGCAAATCAGGCAATTGCGTACACAGTGGCTTCCGGTCAGAATTTCGGAAATTTCCAAGTGCGCGCATTCACAGATAGCAATGAGCACATACGCCAGGTATCGGAGAAGATTCAGAGCTCTGATTTTTTCAACCAGTGGTCGAGTGACCCATCACCAGCTACAACACGACTTGGCGTAATACGTACAGAAGATGTGGCGTTTGCCGGTGACAGAGATGCGGTTATAAATGGTGAAACTAAGGCAACTGTGACCATAGGAATGATCGCTAAGCCTGGCAGATTGCTTGAACTTGAAGAGCGTTTATCAGGCTGGACTGAAGTATGGGTTGGTTCTGGGGCGACTGCTTGCCAGATAAGCAGATCAGTGACCGGATTACCAATTGATCGGTATTTTCTAAACATAATGATGCAAAATTCGGGCGAGCTGGACTCAATTTTGGAAAACATGCGTCAGACGGAGGCATGGAAGTTGCTGGCTACTAATACTGATCCTACTTCAGAAATTGTGAGTAACACGCTACTCAATCGATTGCCATAACCAGAAACAGAAAGGATAGATGTATGCCAGTAATCAGAGCTGGGAATCTGAAACCAAAACCAGGAAGAATCGCTGACACTCATGCAAAATTGCCTGGAATAAAGAAAATTTTCGATGACAGTGGTGCGCGTGCATCACTGTTTTGGCAGAAAATATCTGGGCCCAATATTGGGGACATAAGCTTCGTATATGTTGCACAGGAAGATGGTTTAGCGAATCTCGGTGCGTTAATCGGTACGATTATGGGCAATGAAGATTATCGGGCACTCAATGCTGACCCAGACCTCCCAATGGATTTCAATAACGGGTACATCATTCAGGATGTGTATACGGCGGGACAAATGGATCTCAGCGTCCAGCTACGAACGACGTTGATGATGTCTCCTAATCGAGGCCGTAATGCAGACTCAGTCAGACGACTCAGTCGAATTGCTGATGAACTGGTTGCGGGTGGAGCACAGTCAGCGTCTGTCCGCACGCCTTTATTCGGTAATCAGAAGTCACTTGTAGGCCTGTTCGCTTTTTATAGCGATTGGGATGCACTGGAGGTGTCTAAGGAATCTCTGCAGCAAAGCAATGTATGGAGTGCGATTTCGCAGAGTCAGGATGAGACGGGGGAGCTCCTAGGCAATCAGATTGATGTCAGGGTCCTTTAGCTAGAAATATAGATGTGTCCTGTGACGGTCATTCAAAATGTCACTGCTGAAAACAATGAATAGGATNAATGAATAGGANAATANTATGACAGTTGTACGAACCGTGANCCTGAAACCAAGACCTGGGAAAACCTTTGAAGTGTTGGACTGGTTACCGAATTTCAANCCAGTATTCGATGATTTAGATCTAGTAGGNTACGCATTCTGGCAGGCNATTACTGGTCANAATTATGGAAGTATCCTAGTGTCCTANGTTGCNGANGATATCGAGAAACTTGGCGCTGCACAGGACACAGCCACGGCTAACCCNATTTTCCGNGAGCTCATGACCGACGTGCCCGGTGATCTGACCGGNTCTATTATTTCACAGACNGTCAGTCAGGCCGGGGCACTGGATATTGACTCTGTAAAGCTGCGAGCCTCGGTGTTTATGAGTCCTAACGCNGGACGAGCCGATGACGTTCTGCGGAGGGCAAANCGCTTATCTNAAACCTTNGTGGAATGTGGAGCNCAAGCGTCACATGTGCGTACNTCGATGGCTGGTTCAATTGGACCAGGTNTCGGNGTNCATACCTACTACGAAAGCTGGGCTAGNTGGGGAACGGTTCGAGAAGGNCTAAGTAACAGCCAATTCTGGAACGTGATAAANAAGAGTCAGGACGATATTACNTCGGCNGGTCCNACAGTACAGTTGTTTAAGANNATAGCNCTTTAATTTGTTCTTTTTAGCTNATCAGNNTGTGGNNGATTANTTCTAACAGNTATATATCTACCGCAGCCTGATNGCTANTTGAGCAATNCGNCGAAGCGCAAACAGACACACGATAGAGTAGGGGAATAACACNTAGGGGAGATCGAAAATAACGNTCGTTTTCTCAGGGCTAGGTGCCTCAACTCGGTGAGAGGTAATAGGTAGACCCAAGACATCCCAGTCCCAGCTNTTATTTTCCTCATACTCGGTGATTTCAAANTTTAGNGTTAGACCNAATATNGTTCTGANNTGACCACGCATGCCANAGTGTATGACTNGTGAANTTGGAGNCACCGACAATATAGATAATCCCCATTCAGGCCAGAATTGTGTATCCACAAGAATNGGCCANACTATTTCAACAGGNNANGAAATAGANCGCCGNACAGAAAANTTTGGATTCAGTAAACGTCTCAATTGTTTCATTTGTAGTAAGNAAATCCTCAGTGACTCGTATCGATCCTACCTTGCAATCAGCCTAAGTTCGTGCAAGGTTAGAAGAGTGGAAGATCAACTCTTGAGTGAATCGATAGGGTCTGTATATGTCCGTAGTGACAGTCTTTGGGGCCTCAGGTTACGTTGGCTCTAATCTCGTTCCGGAACTAATAGCCGCCGGTCATTCAGTCCGCGCGGTAGCTAGAAGTCGTGAGATTCTGAATGCCCGCGAATGGCGGGGGGTCGAGCTTTATGAAGCAGATGTCCTTGATAAGGAATCGTTGCATGAATCCCTGACCGACTGCGACATTGCTATTTATTTAATTCATTCAATGGGGGCTGGGAAGAATTTTGAGCACTTGGATCGTGTGGCTGCAGATAATTTTTCTAAGGCAGCAGCGGACAATCATGTGTCACGGATTATCTATTTAGGGGGTATCCAGCCTTCAGACGAAGGAACTCCACATCTCCGATCAAGGGCAGAGACAGGGGAATTTTTACGCAGAGGCAGTGTCCCGGTCACTGAACTGAGAGCTGGGATGGTGGTCGGGGCTGGTTCAGCCGCATTCGAAGTCATTAGAGATATCGTGTACCATCTGCCAGTGATGATCACCCCAAAGTGGGTGAATTCAAGATCGCAGCCAATTGCCCTCGACGACCTGCTCTGGTATCTAGTAAAAGTCATTGAAACCCCTGAGACCGCGGGCAACACGTATAACGTGATTGGTCCAGAGGTGTTGAAGTATAAAGAATTAATTCATCAGTTTGCGGAGTCAGTTGGCCTCAAACGACATCTGATACCAGTACCAGTGATTTCACCCCGACTGTCCTCTTACTGGCTGGATTTGGTGACAGCAGTGCCTGCAAACGTGGCTCGCCCGTTGATTGATGGCCTCAAACACGATCTCATTGCTGACGAGACCGATATCCAGAGAATCCTTCCAAGAGAACTTACTTCTTATAAAGATGCGATACATAAAGCCCTTGAAGGGGAAAAACTTACTGAGATGCCGGCGCGTTGGACAGAGGGTGCGATTCATTTCGGGGGATTTCACCCAGAATACTCATTTTATAGTAAAAAAGAGATCGCCAAAGTGTATGCTACTGTCAGGGCTGACTCTATCTGGTCTGTTGTGCAGGCAGTAGGGGCTAACAATGGTTGGTACGCACTTAACTGGCTCTGGCAGCTTCGAGGAATTCTGGATCGGCTCATTGGTGGAGTTGGAATGCGCAGAGGTCGACGACATCCCAGTGCAATTCGAGTAGGTGATGCTATTGATTTTTGGAGAGTCGTAGCTGTTGAGCCGGGACGCAGACTTACCTTGCTGGCTGAAATGAAATTACCAGGATCTGCGGTCTTGGAATTCGGTATCGATTCAAATTCTGATGAGTCGAGTCTGACTACTTCGGCATATTTTCATCCAGCTGGTGTGTTTGGACTGCTTTACTGGTACATACTCACTCCGATTCACCCAGCGATTTTCAGAGGCATGACACAAGCTATTGTGAGACAAGCAGTAGCAAACGAAATAGCTACTGATCAAGGTAAGATTCCCTTTGCAAGGAAATAAGGTGTTCTGAAAGTTTTACGTCCGTAAAGTATGGGACGTCCATCGAACTCTGTAACACTTCCTCCGGCGGCACTGAGGATCGCGTGCCCTGCAGCGATGTCCCATTCCATAATGCTGCCAAAGCGAGGATACAGATCCGCCTTACCTTCAGCGATTCGACAAAATTTCAATGACGATCCTGCGTTCACTCTCTCCCTGACGGGTAAGGATTCTAAGTAGGATTCAGTTTCTTCGTTAGTGTGTGATTTCGACATAATGACTCTGAGGGCTGCCGGATCCGCTTTCGTACAACGAATAATTTCCGGTTCATTGTCCCCCAGCTGTCTCCAGGCATTATTATCGCCACTTGTCCAATATGTTGTGTTTGTGACCGGGATGTGGATAATCCCCATGGTTGGTATGCGTTGCTCTATCAGCGCAACGTTTACTGTGAATTCTCCCTCACGATTCACGAATTGCTTAGTGCCATCAAGAGGATCGATTAGGAAGAATGGGGAGTTGGTCGCTGGCAATTTTGTATCGTGAGTGAAACTTTCCTCGGCGATTCTGGGAATTTCTGGGAAAAGTTTGATTAACCCGTTAATTATTGTTTCCTCGGCAATTTTGTCAGCCAAAGTCACAGGCGATTCATCCTGCTTGTACTGTACTTCAAAGTTTTGATTGTAGATTTCAAGTATTTTTGTACTTGCAGACCGGATAATTTGAATAATCTCCTGCAATTCGTTCGGTTCCATTATGCCTCTGAACATGTTTTTTCAATCCTGATTGGCTGTAACTAATTCAGTACCACTAAAAGAATCGAGGCAAGGAGTAGAACTACTCCCGTCAATTCTATCTTTGTTATTTTTTGCTTAAATGCCAAAATTGTGATGGCAATGGACAGAACAAGCTCTATTTGTCCGACCGCTCTTACAGCTGCACCTGAATGCATAGCAAAGGCGACAAACCAGCTTCCAGTAGCTGTCGTTGCAAATACACCAGTCAGAACCCCCGGTTTCCATTCCGAAAGACTAGCGATCAATTCTTGTTTTCTAAACATAAAGAGGTATCCAACCATTACAAAGGCCTGTCCTATCACACCGAGTGCTCCTGCA
>PBOW01000016.1 GCA_002725365.1 Chloroflexota bacterium
CGGGGCAATGGGTGGAGGCACGCTAGACCAAGCCAAACTTGGAGCACTAGGTAATAAACGGGCTATTGTGAGAGGTACTCGGCTTCGAAGTCGGACATTNGAAGAAAAAGCAACNGTTGTGCAAGGTTTTGCCAAACGGATTCTGCCACTTTTCGCNAGAGGNAAATTNCAGTCAATAGTCGACCANGTNTTTCCGTTAAATGAAGTGGCCGCAGCGCACAGCTATATGGAAACGAACGTGAACTTTGGCAAAATAATACTTGTCAATGACTAGTCCAATTGATACNGAGCGGACAGTGCCAGNTTTAAGGAGTATATTTCTGAGGAGCGATGGANTTAGCGGTTGGATAACATTGATTGAGGGCGCATGCGAACACCAACTGGCATCATTGGTTTGGATACGGAACTCGATGGAGGCATCCCTCAAGGGGCTATAGTCCTGCTCGCTGGGGAGCCCGGAGTAGGCAAGACTGTATTCAGTATCCAGTTTGTGCTGGCCGGGATTGCTGAAGGCGAACCAGGAGTGATAGGTACCTCGGAAGATCCCGAAGCGCTATTTGAACTGGCGAATTCTCTTGGTTGGGACTTGCGAGCGGCTGTTGATGATGGTTATGCGTCGATTGTTCAGTTCTCGATGACTGACGAGTATAGTGCGCTTTCTACTGAAGTTTCAGAGACTGACGGAAATCTAAANCAGGTCCTGAGACCAATGACTGCGGACGAATCCACTAGTGCGATGATCGAGGCGATTAACGAAATTCGTGCAGAAAGAGTTGCTCTGGATAAGATTACAACTCCCTTCGCGAGCTATGAATCTTCGAGAGAATTTGTAGGACGAGTCACGGTGGAGGTGGCAAATAGAAGCTACTGTACCACTTTGTTGACGGGATTTCGGCCACATCAATCACTTGGTTACACGGCTTTAGGTATCGAAGAGCAGATTTCCGATGGAATCATCGATATGCAATTTTCTGATTTGTCAGGAGTCACTGAGAGAATTCTGAGCGTCAGGAAGATGCATGGTACTCAACTTGATCTCAGTGAGCACCTTTATGAGATTCAGCCCGGCCGAGGGGTGATATTTGTCTGATGCTATTTTTTGCGCCGAGTCCTTGCGCGTGATGAATTTCTTCGTCGTCTAGCGTGTTCTGGTCTATCAGTTGTAGGTGCCTCGTTTTTGCTTGCTGTATTCTGTTGAACGATGGTTTCTTTCTGAGGCCACTTCTTATTAATCCAAATAGATAGTAGTGCGCCGAGTCGCATTGAGAAAAACATCATCAGGAATAATGCAGGTGCCTGAACGAGTAATGGCTCTAATTCAGTACTAATAAACGCAAGCGAAACGAGACACCATATAGCCGTCGCTATTACAGACCATATGATCGAGGCTTTTACCGACATTGTGGTTCTTTGCATGACAGAACATATCCTACTATTTGTTTGCGGCAGTGCATAAGATCAAATCCGCTTATATCACCCTACAATGTGTGCAAAGGTATCAACTTCTATGCCCTCAAAATTCGAATTGCCACCGCTTCCGCCACCTCGACCACTACGTCCCGCCCCAATACTGTCGGGATTTTGTGATCCGAAATTTGAAAAACTAGAGGAGGAATTCGTTCGAAATTTTGTTGAGCGAGGAGATATCGGAGCTGCTGTTGCCGTGTGCCAAGATGGTGAGCTTGTCGTGGATCTGTGGGCTGGTTACAGGGATCAGAGGCAACGGCTACCGTGGCGAGAGAATACACTCGTTCCTGTTTGGTCTATTGGTAAGGGAGTAACTGCGATTGCCCTGCTACGCCAGATCGATCAGGGTCTGATCAACCTTGATGATCCAGTTTCTGATTATTGGCCTGAATTCGCCCAATCAGGCAAAGATTTAGTGACAATTCGAATGCTTTTGGCTCACCGGGCTGGCCTTCCGGCTGTTGATAGAGTCTTGCCAAAAAGTTCACAGCTGCTTGACTGGGACCTGATGTGCTCCGCGCTTGCTGCACAGAAACCATGGTGGGAACCGGATAAAGGTCATGGCTACCACACAAATACTATTGGTTTCTTATTGGGTGAAGTTGTTCGCAGAGTTACAAATCACCGGGTGCGTGAAGTTATTACCAGCGAGATTGCAGTGCCACTCGACGCCGAATTTATGGTAGGAACCCGGAAGAAAGACGACTACCGTACGGCAGATTGGATCCCGTATAGACCTCTTGAAGGGGAGGTTGTACCTGAGAGGCATCCATGGAAGAAAATAAAACTGAAAGATGCCACACACCTGCAGCGAATGAGCATACGCACCTACGGAAATCCAAAGGTCTACAAAGAGCATTCGACAGGGTCTCGAGTATGGCGTGGTGCGGAATTTCCGAGTACGAATCCTCACTCTAACGCCCGCTCGGTAGCCCTAATTTTTGGTGCACTAGCAAACGGCGGATACGGTAGCAACGGATATAAACTTTTAAGTCCAGAACTGATTGAAGCGGCAAGGAATATTGAATCGGATGGTGAAGATCTCGTCCTGGGTCGACCAACGAGGTTTGGCCTCGGGTTCCAGTTGGCGATTCCTGGAATCCGACCACTCGGCCCTAATCCGAGGGCGTTCGGGCATTATGGAAATGGCGGGCATATAGGCATTGCGGATCCTGAAGCTGGTGTCAGTCTGGCCTATACCTGTAACCAAAGTGGTCGCTCGTGGCGTGATCCACGTAATATAGCTCTAGTCGATGCACTATTTGGATCGGTTTACCAGAAATAAGTCTGATTACAATTGAACTCAATCAAAGATAAAAAATGAACGACTAGCGAGGAATACTTGGTGAGTACTGAGAACAATGATATTTTGACACATACAGAACTCCAATCACTTTGCGAATGGCCAACGCCCGCAATTGCAAACGCTATTGAGACATTTGATATGCGCTCCCGAGCTACAGGGTTCACAAATTCAGAAATAGTATGTAGGTTCCCAGAATTAGGAATCAAGGCAGGTTACGCCGTTACCGCGAAAATGAGAGCTTCTATTCCTGGTGAGGAAGATCCACAGACGGTGGACAGAGATCTGCTGATAGAGGCCATGCTATCTCAGTCCGGTCCGAAATTCTTAGTGATTCAAGATCTCGATCAGCCGTCGGTCGGCTCATGGTGGGGAGAGGTAAACTCTACGAGGCATACAGCACTTGGTGGAGTCGGAGTAATTACTGACGGCGGTATCCGGGATCTCGATGAGATGCGTGGCATGGGTTTTCTCGCTTTGTCAAAGCATGTTTTGGTGTCACATGGATATATGCATCTCGTTGAGGTCGGTGGCGCGGTTGAGGTAGGGGGAATGCTTGTCAGACCTGGTGACCTTATTGTTGCAGACCAGCATGGTGCCATACAAGTGCCGTCATCTATAGCACGAGACGTACCTGCTGCTGCTGCTCAGATCGAGCTCAAAGAACGTAAAACTATTGCTTTTTATACTGATCCAGCATATTCACCAGGTGATCAGCTAGAGGGGAAATACCCATAGTATTAATCCGTCGTGCAGGAACATAAATAATGAAAATAGCAGTAGTGGGTGCTGGTGCAGTTGGGACATACTACGGAGCACGCCTGGCCGAGGCCGGTCATGAGGTTGGATTCGTGATTCGTAGCGAGTTCGACCTAGTTTCAAAAGACGGGATTACTGTATTAAGTAAAGATGGGGACATTCGTCTCAAAGACCCTCTCATTGCTCCTAACGTTGAGAAACTTGCAGCACAATTCGAACCAGATTGGGTACTGTGTGGACTGAAGGCAACAGCTCTAGATATTTCTCAGGAATTGATTTCACCGTTGATGGGAGCAAAGACTCGGATGCTGGCAATTATCAATGGACTAGGCATAGAAGAAGATTTTGCAGATTGGATGACGCCTGATTTAGTGTTCGGAGGACTTGCTTTTACCTGCATCAATCGAGATAACGCCTCGCTAGTGAATCACTTAGATTATGGACCTCTAACGGTGGCTCATTTCGGTGATGATCCCAAAAGACTGGAAGANGCCCAATCACTCTGGAANGGANCGAAAGTGNNTGTAAGCCTGGCAGATTCNCGAATCGCGGCNCGCTATCAGAANCTGTGTTGGAATATTCCATTTAATGGACTGTGCGTTTTNGAAGGTGGAGTGACCACTGACNNAATAATGCGAAACCCAANACTNAGGGCCAAGGCCGAATCNCTTATGAATGAGGTAATCGCAATAGCGAACGCAGATCTTTCGACGGTCNCAGCATCTNCGGCGATCGCACTTGATNACACNNTTGTGGAACAGATGATGANAATGACTGCNGCGATGGTAGATTACAGACCAAGCACGATGATCGACTTTGTTGAAGGTANNGAGATGGAAATTGACGCCATATTCAGTAGACCACTGNAACGTGGTCNCGAGCTCGGTGTCCNATGTGATGAGCTTGNATCTCTTACTCGTCAACTGATTGAGTTAGATTCACGNAAGTNATAGAGCACGANNACTCTATTANGTATTACCATCGNGCAATGANTNCGACTATNTACCAAACACTTGCTANCGACATGTNCTCNATAGCCACGGAATTTCTNGAAGGACTTTCATCCGNGCAACTTTCTAAATGTTCNTATGATTTNNCTGACNATGATGAGCGCGANCGCTGGGCTTACACGCCGGGTATACGNGGCGGTTTGCCATTCACTGAAATGGAACCCCACCAAGAGAGACAAGCCAGGCGATTACTTGCTACCGGAATGTCAGNGTCTGGATTTGTNTCGAGTACAACCATAATGTCCTTAGAAGTACCGCTTGATCAACNGGAAGGGTGGCAGGGGAACTTNGTCCGNGATCCGAGACTTTATTANGTGAGTATTTTCGGAACNCCAGGTNNAGATTGGGCCTGGAGATTCGACGGGCACCATATAAGTGTTTCATATTTGATACTNGGGGGTGAAGTGGCGAGTATGACGCCCATGTTCCTTGGATCAAATCCTGCTGACGCTCCTCTCATGGGTGGAGANTTATTGCGGCCGTTGGCCGCCGAGGAGGATACAGGGAGAAAGCTTATCTCAAACATGAGCCCTTCTCAGCGAGCAATTGCTGCGGTAAGTGAAGTGGCTCCTTCAGATATCGTGCAATCCAATCGACCGAAAGTTGAAGAAGGTGGCCTGCCATGGGCGGATGCTTCCACACCAACCGATGGCACTTATCGAGGACGTGCGATACGACCAAACGAACCCGAGATTCTTCGATATAGACGTGCGGCTCCAATTGGAATTTCTATGGATGATCTCGATGCTCAATCTAAAGAAATGTTAATTAACTTGATACGGCACTATCTTGGGCGATTACCAGCATCTCTTGCTAAGTCTGAATTTGAGAAGTATGAAAATGGTTTATTTAGTGACATACATTTTTCCTGGGCTGGCGGATTAGATAGATATCAACCCCACTACTACCGCATACAAGGCGCGGAACTTTTAATCGAATATGACAACACTCAGAATGATGCAAATCATATCCACTCTGTCTGGCGGAAACCGGATGGTGATTTTGGTAGAGATGTGTTGGAGCAACATTATTCGACTAACCACTAGTAGTGGAGGATTGTGGATTGGAACACCCATGGAAACAGAACCCACGCTAATTTTATTTAATGGATATGTGCATACGGTCGACAAGCAGAACTCGATAACAGAGGCGGTCGCTGTGGCTGGTAACAGGATAGTTGCGACAGGCGCTGATACGGACATTAAACCTCGAGCCACTTCCAATACGACGATGATCGATCTGGACGGCCGTTCACTACTTCCCGGTTTTATTGATGCTCATCAACATTTTGCTGGAATTGGCGCTGCTCAGGATGCTATCGACTGCAAAGCTCCTGGGATGGACTCGATATCAGCATTGGTGGAAGAGGTCAGGAAACGTGCGTCCAGCCAACCGAAAGGCACGTGGATCAGAGGAAGAGGGTATAACGATTCAAAACTTGCGGAGAATCGCCATCCCAACAGAATGGACTGGGAT
>PBOW01000017.1 GCA_002725365.1 Chloroflexota bacterium
AAAAGGCGGCCTTACCGCTGCAGGAGCTCGAGCAGCCCAGTCGCACACCGGCTCTCTAGCTGGTGAAATCAGAATTTTCGATGCAATGTGCCGTCAAGCCGGAGCTTCACGGGCGGTCACCATGGATGATCTCCATGATTTTACGGTGGCTAGTACAACTTCGTTGAAGGACATAAAAGGCAAAGGGGTCGCTCTTGTGTCAGGTGGTGGTGGTTTCGCCGTACTTTCGGCTGATGCAATAGCTATGGCTGGCTTAGAAGTACCCCCGACACCAGATTCTACAAAAGAGAAGCTCCGAGAATTCGTTCCAGTCGCCGGTACCTCGATAAACAACCCAATCGACACCAACCCAGGCGGGGATATCGAAATATGGGCAAACACCATCGAAGTGGTGGCTAAATCAACTAACATCGATGTCGTGTTTGCGACTTTGCCATGGAGTAGTAGCTCGACACCTGACGACGAAAATTCGGATGATACAAGATCTTTAGAGAGTGAGATAAATGACTATGTCGATCGCCTGTCTGGAATTCAAGATAGGACTGAGAAACCTATAGTCATGCTCCTACGCCAACGTGGGGATAACCGAAACTCATCGCATATGTTTGGTTTAGCAGCGTATAAAGCAGGAATACCTTGCTTTGCCACCGTCAATCGCGCGGCGAGAGCTGCCGCAGAAATCCTTGACTGGCGAGAGCGCCGCAAAGGACTACCTGCACTTTTCTAGGAGTCAAAATGGCTCGCTTGTTAACTCATGAAATTCTACGGACGCGTAACTTTGAGGAAGCTCCGACTGACGATACCTCTTCTGTAGCAAACGATGCCCTGTTTACACGTCAACTGTCACCTACCCCTGGTGGCATCTTGGTTGATCTGCGGGGATCATGGTCTGCTATCTCGATACTTGACTGCGTAAGTCAGATAAGAAAGTTAACTGCAACCGAACCGGTGTTTTTGAAGTATCGCTCTTCAGCCACGCTCGCACAATTCCTGGAACTAAGTGAGAGAGTGGGGCTAGCAGGCCCACTGGCTGTTCATGGACTCGGTGTGGCGGGCCAAGCGTTTACCTCAGACGACGAGTACCTTATGCGAGCGGTGGCCAAATCAAGATGTGGATTGGTTCTGTCCCCATGGAAGATCGATCGTGAAGGTATTGCCGGTGCTGAAATTGATTGGATCGTTGACGCTATGGGTAAAGCGCTCGAATGGGCTGTTGCAAGAGGAGCCCCCGGGCCGATATTTCTAGATGCCCTGTCATGGCCTGCCCTTATCGATCCGGCAGGTACCCGCAGATCTATATCGCTAGTAAAACAGTACAACGAACACTTCTCTAATGCGAATTCCTTCATCACGATAGATCCGGTCGGCGCCGGAAGTGCCGCCAACCTACAGGTATCTCTGGAGAGTGTTCTGTTCGCTGCCATGTGGAATAACCAAGTAGATACGATCGCATGTCCGTATCAAATGCCTCATATTGAAAGACTATCCAAAATCGCCAGCGAACAGGCGCGTCCCGAGTATGGAGATGAATTTTTCTTACAGAAACTGATACAGTTGGAACTATGGGAGGTGCTCGAAACCATCTTAGATGCAAACATCTCGCCTTCGCTCAAGGAGGCAGTCTATCAAATCTATTTCAATGACCCTTTGACGATGGAATTTTAATCAAACCAATACTAGAGACCTACATGTGAAGGGAAATCGACTCTGCTTAGCCCTGGTAGAAAACAATACTTAGCCTTGAAAGCAGCCCACCCAGATGCGGTACTTCTTTTCCGCATGGGTGATTTTTATGAGACCTTTGACGCTGATGCTGAGCTCGCCGCTCGAGTGCTAGGTATAGCTTTGACTTCTCGGCCAATGGGGAAAGGTGAGGGGCGAATCCCACTCGCGGGAGTTCCGCACCATCAATTGGAGCGATATCTCGACATCCTAGTAAATGCCGGCCATCGTGTCGCAATAGCTGAACAAACTTCCTTGCCACCATCTAAAGGTGGGACTCAGGGGTTAGTCGAAAGGCGAGTCACACGAGTAGTCACTCCCGGAACGGTAGATTCTGGAGCGCTGATCACCAGTGGCTCGAACAACTGGCTGAGTTCTGTAGTAAGAGATCCTGTGGCTGGTCCTAATAATTGGGGAATCGCGACTGTTGATGTCACCACTGGTGAGATTCGGCTAAAAGAATTGAATCAAGGTGAGATTCTGGGAGAGTTGTCTCGTCTAAATCCGAGGGAAATACTTTGTGAGCAAATAGATACTCTTCACTCTCTGAATACCTCGGAACTACCCCCTAGCCTAAGAACGATCCGACCAGCGGAAGAATTTCAAGTTGAATATGCTCGAATAATTTGGAGTCAGACATCAGGCCATCCTCCAATCGATTCTTTCGGACTAGAGGACCATACCCAGGCCCTGAGGGCTCTAGGAGCAATACTTGGATACATCCAAGAAGTATGGCCTGACGCATTAGCGGTCCTACGCCCACCCAAGCTGGAGGCAAATAACAACTTCATTTTCATCGATCCCCAAACACGGAGGAGCCTAGATTTAATAAACACTAGGGAAAGAAGTGAGGAATCACTATTATCAGTTATTGATCAAACGAGGACACCCATGGGAAAACGGCTCCTCGAAGATCGCATTTCTCGTCCCTCGAGAGATCTCCGAGAAATCGCTGACAGACTCGATGAAGCCACACTGCTACTAAAAGACCATCATGTAAGAGATACAGTTCGTGTAAAACTGTCAAAACTCTCCGACATAGATCGATTAGTTGCACGGATTAGCTCAGGATCTAGAAACGGCAAGCTCCTAGCCCAGCTCCGCGATACTCTGCGTGAATTACCTGCAATTGCCGATCTTATTTCGCCTAATAATACCCAGCTCGCCCACTTACTCCGTGCTGGAGAAGAACTGCTTATACTGACCAATCAACTTGAAACAGTGCTAGCGGAAGATCCTCCAGTCGAACCCGGGGATCAACCCACTATTCAAGAAGAATTCAGTAACAGCCTCGATCACCAAAGAGTGATTCTTACGGAATGCTTCTCTGAGCTCACGGAGCTGGAAGTGAAAGAGCGTGAATCCACAGGGCTATCAATAAAGGTGGGGTATAACAGAGTATTTGGTTATTTCCTTGAATGTCCTCGAAGTCAGGCTGCCCATGTTCCTGAAACCTATGAAGCCAAACAAACCCTCGCCAATTCTCAACGATTCACATTGCCTCTCCTCGACAAAATCGAGAATTCAATCAAATCAGCTCAGGCGGCCATTATCCATGAAGAGGAAACGATCGTGCACACCTTGTTCCAGGCCGTGATTGATACTACTGACGAGTTAAGGGATCTTGCATTAACAATTGCACGATTGGATGTCGCATGCTGTAGTGCCGAGTTAGCACATACGAATCAATATGTTCGACCCGAAATTGTGACCGACTCAACACTAGAAATCATCAATGGACGACACCCCGTTGTGGAAAGCAAGCTTCAAACAGGAGAGTTTATAGCTAACGACTGTAAACTAGGTTCATCTGCTCCTCGAATAATGCTGTTGACCGGCCCTAATATGGCTGGTAAATCAACTTACCTCCGTCAATGCGCACTGATAGTGTTGTTGGCTCACGCCGGCTTCTACGTTCCAGCTGAACAGGCATCGGTCCCATTAGTCGATCGTATCTATTCCCGTGTAGGGGCTCAAGATCAGATAGCTGCCGGTAGGTCAACATTCATGGTCGAAATGTCGGAAACTGCCACGATATTAAATAACATGAGCAATGAGTCTCTGATAATTTTTGATGAAGTCGGTCGAGGGACAGCCACGGAAGACGGCTTGGCTATCGCTCAGGCGATTCTCGAGCATCTACACAATGATATTTCCCCAGCCCCTTTGACTCTTTTTGCGACTCATTATCGAGAACTAACTGATGTGGCCAGTCAGTTTGACGACGCTAGTAACCATTCTGTCTCCGTAGTAAATCACGATGGCAATATCGTATTCCTACACAAAATTGTTGAGGGCGCCGCAGATGGTTCATATGGAGTGCATGTAGCTTCGCTTGCTGGATTACCGGAGAGTGTAGTACTCAGAGCGAAGACAATACTTGCCAGCCTGTCAAAGCTTGAAGCTCAGGAGATCACTAGTCAAGGTTCTGCCTCAGAAGCAACAGACGATCCTCGAGGATTGGACCGTGAAGTCATTAAGCAACTTGAAAACCTGACAATTGATCAAATGAGCCCGAAGGATGCGCTCGACTATCTATATGAACTCAAGGCGCGGATAAATGATTTTAAATTATAAAACCTTCTATCAATTAGTCATCTGTCTATGCAGGTGATTATTTGATAGAATTACCGCATGGTCGCCTCAATTTATACGGACTCCGGCTCGAACCTGTTGCCTCCCGCACACTCGTACGAAATTAAGAAACTCGATTCTAGCGTCGCGTCTTTAATTGCTGCCGGGGAGGTCATTGAGCGACCCGCGTCAATAGTGAAGGAATTAGTCGAAAATGCTGTAGATGCTGGTGCATCAAGGATCGAAATATCTATCGAGAATGGTGGTATCGATTTGATCAGAGTGCATGACAACGGGAGAGGTATCCCGGCTGACCAAATGCCCCTAGCTTTCGTAAGGCATGCAACTTCCAAACTAACTAGTATCGATGATCTCTTCAGGATTGAGACTCTTGGTTTCCGAGGGGAGGCGCTAGCTTCTGTGGCGTCTGCTGCGGAATGCAATCTCATCACACGACCAGCTGACGCAAGTCATGGACACGCTGTAGCCGCCTCACATAGGGGAGTTAGCCCGCTAAAGCCACACCCACACCCGATAGGCACAACGATAGAGGTTCGAGGGCTTTTCGATTCAATCCCAGCACGTAAGAAATTCCTTGGCACCTCTCGCGCTGAATCTATGGCTATCACTAAAATCGTTTGCCAGATCGCCCTAGCCTATCCAGACATCTCATTCCGGCTGATCGCGGAAAATAATGACAAGATACTGACTCCAGGTGACGGTTCACCTAGAAGCGCCTTTGGCGCCGTGCATTCACCTGAGCTTGCGGAGCCACTCCTGGAGTTTCACTCTGACCTGAATGAATCCGAGAGCCCAGTATCAGTATCTGGCTTGTGCAGTCCTCCCTCCGTCCACAGGGGTAATCGGTCGTATATCCATATCCTTGTCAACGGACGAAGTATCCAATCCAAACCTCTCCTCCATGCCATCGAACGCATTTATTCGTCGCTGTTGCCAATTGGACGACATCCCTGTGTATTACTGAATGTCACCGTCCAGCCAGATCAAGTGGATGTCAATATTCACCCCGCAAAGCAGGAAATCAAGTTCGAATCGGAAAGTGAGGTGGTTAAAGCGACTCAGTTGGCACTGGGACGATCCTTGAGTAATGCCTCATTCACAACAATGGAAGCCGCAGTAACAAACATGGCGCCGACGGTGATCATGCGTGATGTGTTCTCGCAACCAAAACTCACTAGATACGAGTCAACCAGTTCCCCGGAAGAAAGGGCAGATCAAGAACCTACCTACCAGATCAGTAATCTAGGTCCCGAGAGTGAATTTGACCTCCGTGAGCTAAGGCCGATTGGACAATTTTCTTTGAAATACATATTGTGTGAGGCCAGAGACAGTCTGATGCTCATAGACCAGCATGCTGCAGACGAACGTGCTAGATATGAAACGTTACTCGCAGATATTGCCACTGGAAATACTAGACGCCAACCATTGCTTTCCCCCGTCATCGTAAATTCGACACCATTACTCCATGACCTCGCGAGAAACGAAAAGACTGCGATATCTGAGCTAGGCTGGGACTTCGAACTTCTGAGCCAGCATAGAACTCTTATTCGGGAAGTCCCAGCTCTTATAAACGTGAAAAACAAAAATATCGAAATGACGTGGCGAAAGGTGCTCGAGGAACAGATCGCAGAAGAAAATCTGTCCGGTCCAAATACTTTTGCAGCCGGTCTGGCATGCCATTCATCTATCCGCGCAGGAGACACACTAACCAGGCACGATATCAAATTTTTGATTGAGAGATTAGCTCAGACGGATAATCCATTCACTTGCGCTCATGGGCGGCCGTCCATGATTGAAATAGGTGAGCGATTTCTAGACAAGCAATTCCTCAGGTAATCTGTGAGATTAACTGTGAATGCCTTGAGCGACACCTACTTCAGAGTTAGTATTTGTGTAAATAGGAGATTTGGACTTAAGCAAGATGCCTCTCGAGACTGAATCAACTCTGCGTATCCGCTCCCTTATTCAGGGTTTTCGCCCTAACAATGGTGATTTACTGGGTGCACTACACACGGTGCAACATGAATTTGGATACCTATCACACGAGGCTTTGAAAGTGATCGCAGAGCAATTCGAGATGTTTCCATCTCATGTGTATGGGATGGCCTCCTTCTACGAAGAATTTAGATTTACTCCGCCGCCTGAGACGACTATCAGATGGTGTTCTGGGCCTGCGTGCCGGACAAAAAATGCCAACGGTATCAAAAACGCAATGATGGCTGTCCTCGGAATCGACGAGCTAGGAAACCAAACCGATGACGGTAAGTGCGGCATGATACTTGGACAATGCAATGGGACCTGCGAACTAGCACCCATGGTTTGGATTGAACAAAAATCCGTTTATGAACATCCCGTTGGGAATCTCACTGCTGCCAAGTCAATAAAAATTGCTCGTGCTCTCTCCGAGAATAGCGATGTGCCGGAGGCTCTTAATGACTAATGTGGTAAAGACCGGTGAAGCCACAGAAATCTACAATGCNCTCTATGGNGCTGCNTCGTCGNCCTTTCAGGACTGGATGACTCCAGTTCGTCCTCGCATAGATATCGCAGATGATACCTCCAGTCGNGCAAANGGATCTCAACANATCTCCTCGTCCCTTCGGAACGAGATAGAACGAACAAATGCCTNGGTCGATCTTGGAAGGGTNCATGGNTACGGAATGCAAAGTGTNCATCCAACCGTCTCAATCACNTGGCCCANTGGNCTGCGNGTGCTTTATGGACCCCTNCGTATNGAAAGAATCGAAGACATAATNGATGAAGCTCTAACAGGTGCNGGCNCNCNNGCAAAAGATTTGATAATNGGTCGTATAACNGGTGATGACGAAACAATCGAGTCAATANGATCACACCCTTTTTTCAGTTGTGAGCCTGCTGAGCGGAGACTTCTCGCAAATCTGGGCGTGACTGATCCCGAGTCGATAGACCATGCNCTGGCAACTGGNTCCTACCGAGCNCTGGCANGGATCATNGGCCGAAGAATGCCTGAGGAGCGNGTGAGNGATTCNNTAGTNGCGGCTGGGCTAACTGGTCGTGGAGGTGCCTCATTCCCAGCNGGAATAAAGTGGAATTTCCTGGCAACTGCTCCAGGTGATCTCCATTACGTTGTCTGTAATGCGGACGAAGGAGATCCGGGAGCNTGGGTGAACCGAGTCGTTATGGAAGGTGAACCACATGCGCTGATTGAGGGGATGATCATTGCCGGTCTAGCNACGGGCTCAAAAACNGGGTACATCTATCTCCGTGACGAATACCCTTTAGCCATAGAACGTATGGAACGATCAATACAGATGGCTATTGAGAATNAACTTCTCGGGAGTAACATCCTTGGCACTGAATTTGANTTTAATTTACGGGTGATCCGTGGTGCTGGAGCATATGTNTGTGGCGAAGAGACTGGATTACTCTCCTCGATACAAGACTCGCGAGGAATGCCCAGAATCAAGCCTCCGTTCCCGGCCCAGGTTGGTGTTTTTAATCTCCCTTCGAACGTCAACAATGTTGAGACCTATGCCACCGTCCCTCTAATACTCAGGCATTCGTCTGAGTGGTATAAAGAACTAGGAACAGAAGCGATGACTGGCACTCGGATCTTCTCGTTCTCAGGCGACATCAGAGATGTTGGGTTCATGGAACTCCCGTTCGGAACTCCCCTCAGCGAGGTCCTCACCGCTTGTGGTGGCATCCAAACAGTCACTGGAGAAATCGGCTCANTGTATGCCATACAGTCGGGTGGACCACTCGGATCATTATTGCCGGCTCATGCCTTGGAGCAACTCGTGCTCGAAAATGCCTCGTTCGGACCATGGGATGCGATTATGGGAGCTGGAGGCATCGTCTTTATTGGTCAAGGAACCCATATATTGGTTCTTAATGAACTGTTTTCGGAATTCGTCGAGGATGAATCTTGCGGGCGATGTACTACATGTCANGGCGGTAACCAACGGCAAACCGAGATAATCCGACGAATCATGGACGGAAATGGCCGCAGAGAAGACGCACCAAATCTCCAGTTAGTGGACGACTTATTACAACATTCAAACTGCGTACACGGACAATTTTCTCCGAAAACGATGCGGAACACCCTTCAGCATTTNCGAGAAGATTACAACAATGCGATCGCGGGGATAGACCCTACCCTTACCTTACCGGGCTTATACACACTCAGCATTGTTGATCAGGCAGATCCTGCTCTCGAAGATGCAGTCAGGATCTGCCCAGTAAATGTATTCGAAGGTGAACAAGGAAATCGGCGAATAAGAATGGATGGCTGTATCCAATGCGCAGCCTGCCTTGANGTTGCCCCTAATGCGATAGAAAAAGTGGCCGTACCGAGAGCGCCGC
Organism: Chloroflexota bacterium; assembly: GCA_002725365.1. Lineage (GTDB taxonomy): Bacteria > Chloroflexota > Dehalococcoidia > UBA2979 > UBA2979 > UBA2979. The sequence goes on from PBOW01000017.1 coordinate 8,662, forward strand.
AGCTCGTCCCAATAGGCTAGTATTGCAAGGAAGAGAGTGTCCTATTATGCGANTTAATGATAGTTACAAGTTCGTATGGATCTTACTTGCTGCGGGGGCGGTATGTGCTTTTGCTGCGTGCCATTTTGGATTTGCAGCATGTGATTGGGNAAAACCTCTCGGGCTTGGGCTTGCCTTGGCGTCTGCTGCTGCTTCCTTTTTAGATGTCGGAGACCCTAGTAGGGAAAACTGATTAGGGAACNTCACTCTGTCCCATTTATTGCAATTAGATCGGCGACTCGAAAACCCATGCGGATAGAATAATTTTGACCTCTATCCTCTGGATATATTTGTGTATTGTTAGCCAGATAAAGACCCTTTAAGGGTGTTTGATGTGGCACTAGTCTTTCATGATACAGATAATCNACCACCGGNTGACCTGCTCTATCAGTAAAAAACTGCTTCTCGCGAACCCAGGCCCGATCGAAATCAGGATTAATCCTTTTTATATATGGTTCATACACGTCAAAGATATCGTCGACCCCGANNCGCATCATCGNATCATCTGGATCCGCATAGTTGGAAAAATATACAATNTGATTACCGCCGTANACCGATGAATCTATTAGATTCGTCTGCTCAACGACGGCTACGAAAGGCATATCGTCATCGGTCATAGTGAGCCAGTAAATATCAGTCAGAGGTCGATCAAGAACGAGGAATAGTACTGACGCCCATTGATATTCGATAGAATCAAGGAGCTCACCGTATTTCGAATTATTAACTGACTCCGGAACAATCTCTTTAAATATATGTGAAGGCGTAGTGGCTAAAATAACATCACAATTCTCTTCATACTCCTCTCCATCGATAGTGTACTTAAAACCAGTAACCTGTTCGTTGTCGGTCAAAACAGATTTGACTTTTGAGCTCGTAGTTAGTGTCCCACCTTGACTATGAATATTTTCTGACATCAAATCTATGTATCGTCGGAAGGATCCCGTCAGATAGCCTAATTTCTCTTTCGCAAAGATTCCGTCACGAGACGCGAACCGAAGATGCACTTTCCCCCAAAACCAAGTCATCGAAACGTCCTGAAATCTGGAGCCAAATTTTGATTTCAGAAGAGGGCGCCAAACAGCACTGTACGCGGCTTCCCCTACTGTCTTCTTGATCCAAGTGGAAGCTCTCACACCTTCGTATTTCCTCCATCCGGAGTAGTAACGAAGCCACATAGCGGCCAATCCGAGTCGTACCCTAGCTATCAACGACACTTTTGTGAATCGTAATAGATCGATGGGTCCCACAAATGGATAAATTTTACCCTCTGAATGAATTGCACCTACTGAGGGGAGCCACTGTAGATCTGATTCTAGGCCTAATTTCGCGATGAGATCGGTAATCACAACGTCAGATCTAAACAAGTGATGATAGAAAATTTCCACGTCCGAGCCACCGATTTTGATGGTGCGCACTTGGCCTCCCAGTTGGCTTCCGGCCTCGTGCAGTGCTACTTCATATCCCTTATTAACAAGATGGTAGGCCGCTGCAAGGCCAGTCACTCCTCCTCCAATAATGCCGACTTTCATATGATGTAGCTTATATCCCCCATCAACCGACGTCTATTTTTTTGCATTCTTGTTCACGACCTGGAAAATACTTAATCCTTGCACCCATAGAAGTAACAATCCGACGATACCAACCGGCAAAAGCAACAAAAGATGGAGAAAAATCGCATAAAATGCTATGTCGATGGATGGAATATCGGTCAGGTATCCTAATGACTCTTTAGCAAAAAATTCAAATGGGCCAACACCCCCTGCGGTGGAGGGCACGGATATAGCCAAATTAGCTGCTGCAGTCACTACCCCATAATCGAAAGGGTTCGAATTTATACCGATTGATCTAGCAACGGCGAAGTACGAAACTGCCTCCAGTGACCAGACCAGAACTGAGAGGACTCCAGCCTGCAGCCAACGCCTGGGGTTACTCAAACTACGCAGTCCCAGATCTAGTCTTCCAGACCACACCGCACCTATGCTTTGAATACGACTCGGAAATAACCTCAGCACTCCTAACAATATTCTATTAATTGAACCGTTAGCCATACTCAAAAGCAATCCAATAAGACCGAACACGCCCAGGAAAGCCATCAATGCGTAGAACTGAGCAAATTCCTGTGGGACAAAGGACAGAATCAGCGCCAGCAAAAATAGAAGTGTCAATGCGTCTAAAAGTTTTTCGACAAATATGGTGCCGACTGTCTCTAGAAAAGGTGAGTCATATCTTTGCTGCAAGAGGGCAGCTCTAGCTATATCACCGCTACGCAGAGGCAAAATATTATTCGCAGCCATCCCTATGACTACCAAGGATATCGACGATCGCAACGTGATATGCAGCTGGTTTCGCAACATCATTTTCCATCTGAGGCCTCTAACTAGCACGCCTAATGAATATAGGCAGACAGCAACCGCAAGCCAAGTCACAGACGGTCTAAAATCAGATATTTGAAACTCAGAGAAATTCAGTTGCCTAGCAAAAAGAAAGATGAAGCCAACACTGGCTATTGTTCCAATAAGGAGCTGGAAGTATCTTCTCACGGTGTCCTCTGACTTATTTTTTTGGGAACGCGATATATGCTGTCACCCCATGAGGTGTATCACCACGGGAGTAGGCAAAAGACGTTAGACGTTTCAGATGTCTTGGCCAGTCTGCAATTCTAATGAGATCTACCCATTGCAGGTTCCTATAAGTTTGTTCGTCAAACCACCAACGGTGCATATAGGCATCAGAGGCACCGTGATTGCCCAATATACTCCTTTGGAGCACATTCGACTCCGCCGACAAAATAGCAACATGATCAGGGGGAATTATATAACTACGAGATCGAATATCGTCACCCGCCCTATAACTGACCGATTTGCCTCTCAAGTACCAAGCCCATGGCCAAGACAGAGCCTCATCAGTATCCACGGTGATACCGGATATGGTACCTGCCACTAACCCTCTCTCAATTTCACTCGCTAGTTTCGGGATATCTGGCGAACTTTGTGTATAAATCAGAGGCTCCAATGACGTATCGGAATGCTTTATGTTCAGACCATAATTGGTCCACATCGTGAAAGCCAGAGGAAGACTTAATAGCGATGCAAGAAGCACGCCCGTGATGGCGAGTCTATTATTTTTCACACCATATCTAAAAATACGATTCGCCGTGAAACCAGCCAGAAAACAGAGGGGTGTGGCTATATGAGTCAACAGCCAAGGCATTTTTTCTCCTGCGAAGGTCAATGCTGCTAAGCAACCAAATGCCCAAACCAATAACAGAACCGTGAATCGTGACAGCTGTCTTGTTAGCGCCAGATAGCCTGCTCCGATCGTTGTCAGAATCAGCGGCAGGATCTCGTACAAAGGCACAAGCAACAGATAGTAATACCAGGGTTGCGTCCCCCGACGAACTTCCTGCTGATCAATCCAATACGAGAGAGAATCCCAAAATAAGCTTTTGTAGCCTAATTCATTTGTGAAGAAGGTTGAATAAAACAGTATGAGCGGCACGTAGAACGCCGCGGCTGTGATCAACCATATCTTCGGATTCCAACACAATCCTACAACTATGGCTGCGATCGTTAGTCCCCCTATTATCACTAGTATCGCGACATCTGGCACATTAGGAAAAATCAGTCGGACAGAGGCACCGAGGAGCGGCAAAACTAAAGTGCCCACTAGAACTATAAGATTTGCTTCCGGTCTCCACCCGAGCCTGAGTGCATTGCGCAATCGGCGAGCAAAGGGCCACAAACTGGCTATAACCCAAGAAGAGGGAATCAGCAAAAAGGCATCCAAGATCCGTGACCGCAGCTCGGGTTCTCGACCGTGACGCTGTACGCTCCACTCATGAGCCAAAGCAAAATTCAGATATAAAAGCAAGAGTGCCGCGACAATATAAGAAAGTTCCTTCAGCAAAAACAAACTGCTCAGTGATAGTGACAAGACCACATACCACGTACTGAAATCATTTCCTTCACTGATTTTTGATGAAGAATTTCCTTTTTGAATGATTTTCCAAGCCGATACAAATACCAGTACTGTAGCTAGACAGACTAGTAAATCATTTCTGGCGAAACGCGAGTAATACAGGAGTGACGGTGAAATGGTCAAAAACAGGCTTGCAGCCAGTACACCGACCTTTCCTAGCTGATCTTTTAGCAAGATCGGGGAGAAAACGAGTACAACTCCAGCAATCACCGACGGCAGTCGGGCCGTAAATTCACTGTCTCCAAAAATTAAGAAGCTTCCACAAATCAAATGAAATAGCAGCGGACCATGCATCATCGGATCATGCTCGTAACCCAGCCCAATAAAATATCTCCAAGCGAACTCTGCATGCAGAGATTCGTCATGATGCATCGCTCGCGACCCTAAATCAAACAGTCTAGATACCACTGCCAAAGAAAATATCAACACAAAACCGGTCAATACAGCGGCATCTCGACGACTCGAAATTATGTTCATTACTCGTCTCATTTATAAAGTAATTAGCCTTACTACATAATCCTGCTCTAAAAATTGCAATGGATTTTCGATACCCTGCAAGTCATACTCAGTCAGGCACTTCGTATATAAGAGTATTTCCATCTGTGCTTTCAAACACCTTGGTCCATGAGCTAAATCTTTGTTTTAGATTAATTCCGAACTCGTTAAATTCGTGACTCCCAACAAAGACATGTGTGACGCCGTAACTTCCTGCGATCAATTTTGCCTCTTCGATACTCGCTGATTCATAAATACTNTTGATTGCTGTCCGTCGCTCCGTCTCCTGTACTTTTGACCTCCATTGTCGCTGGTGATTCGGCCAAGTCAATATCGTCGGGATGCCGGTCAATGTTGAGATCTGATCTCCGGGCTCATAGGATTCATGGACAGTATGCAATAGTTTATGCTCGCGAGCATCCAAATTCGAATGAACCCAACGGACAGCTGTTGTGAGCATTGGAGAGTCACGCTGCACATAAGCAGTCGCATCTAGTGTTTTAGACAACATTTCCCCTGACCGAGTGGCGATCATTGCAAATGTATATGTGCTNNTGAGAATAACTACCGTCACCGCCAACCCACAGAGATATGCAGTCAGTTTATTTTCATCTGGGTCTTTGTCGAAAATCCTCTGTACTGCTATCACACCAATACCACCTGATGCGACAGCAGCCAAAACCCATGATATGAACCAGACTTTAAATATTGAATTGACTCGCCCCAAAAATGCATCATCCAATCTAAATATTTCTGTCGAGATAAGTAGCATCAAAGTAATTGCCATGAATGACCAGGCAACCCATTGCGAACTGTGNCCCAAAAATACTTGTCGCAGAGAGATCATCANAAGGGTTAGAAGAATACNTAACGTAAGCCAACCAAGAGACCGCTCAGATAGTTCAGGGGCATTCCCAGTNAATAGAAGAATCATCACCCAGATCGCTGCGAGGGCAGTAATTACAGAGCTCATTGTTATGAGAGAAGATCGACTCATTCTGTAATAACCGGTAGTAAGACCNAAAGTAAAGAAAACNGTCAACANTGGCCCCCAAAACATAAGTAATTGAGTCGGTGATGTATGCTCGCCGACTACTAGTCTTATTCCCGTCGGTGGTGGATCAAGACTCATTAAAAATGGGATCGATANAACTAGCGAAGTGATTACTGGGAATACGGCAAATAACATCGAGCGGATGGCCTCAAGTAAGTTGACTTTACTGCGATAGGATTTTGCCAAAGTAAACATCAATAATATACAGATCATGATCGGGAAATCCCAAACATTCGTCAATAAAATAGTNGTAAGCAGGAAGCTAGCAGGTATCGCCCAGTCGGCGAGTCGCATCAGTGAGCTATCACGCTTATCTGTTTCGTTAGCCCGCAATATTACTAGCGCAAGNAAGCTAATTACGAAAGGAAGATTCAGTAAGTGCGAATGAGGATCACCTAAGATGAAAGCAAATGCAGGAAATTCTGCAAAACCATCTGTAAACAACCTCGTAGTCCACCACCACCACCACCAATCGGTTGGCAGACCAAATTCAGTGGTGGATTCGATCGGAAAGTTAGGGATCCCCCAGCGGCCTAGTTGTAGATTCTCGACTAGTCCGTTTGCTGCCAACAGATTAAGTAGTCCNGTCCAAGGGGCCATGAAAAACAGAAGAAACAATGTAAAGATGCCAGCTAAGGCTAAACTCACCGGGCTTCTGACAAGACTATTTTTCGAGTCGGAGTACAGATCACCCACCAGCGCATACACCGCACAAGCTGTACTCGCACCAGCAGATGCCAGAGCAAAGTTGAAAATAATACCGGGATCTTGACCAGCTATCTTCCCAAAAATGACAGCGACAAGGTGGCCCAAATAATGGTATGACATCGGTTCCCCGGAAAACCANGAATCATAGGGTGGAACGTTTGGTGATTCAAACAGGGAAACGACAATCATNAAATCCATCGGTTTTTCAGTACTGGTCGCGTCGGGAGCAAGATATCTACAGAGTAAAAAAAATGAAAACATCGCTAGCCAGAGACACTCGTTCCGGAGAAATATAGGGCCTACCGCGTAAAGTTCATCCCGTAATTTGGAGTTCAGGTAGAGAAGAGTCGCATTCAAGGCAATTGAAAATAATATCCAGATANAGACCATTGCGATGATGTTTTGAGAGTCAGAGAAACGCAACACGAACCACACAAATAAACCCACNGAGGCTGAACCAATTACTCTGGCATACGGTATTCCTTTTGAATGAGACTTCGTGAATATAATCATGCATGGTAGGAGCATTGCTCCCGATACGAGCAAGCTAGCAAAGTACCAGTAAATTATTGCAGACATATCAATCGCCTGATATCAAAATATTAGTCACTAGCCTCATCCGTGGTAAGCAGTGCGTCAACAAATACTTCAGGATCGAATAATGCTATATCCCCTGGTTTCTCGCCGGTGCCAACAAATTTGACAGGCAGTGAATATTGTTCAGCAATAGCAAATGCAATTCCACCTTTACCTGCACCGTCGAGTTTCGATAGGGCAACCCCTGTAACTCCTACCGTATCCATAAAAATACCNGCCTGGTTCAATCCATTCTGTCCTGTTGTNGCATCTAACACGAGAAGAACTTCATCTAAATCACGACCTAGTTGTCGATTGATAACTCGCTTAATCTTCGCTAACTCATCCATGAGGCTGGTTTTGTTCTGTAATCTTCCCGCGGTATCGATGATTACAAGATCGCAGTCCCTTGCCTTTGCCGCNTTTATAGCATCGAACGCAACGGCCGCTGGGTCGGCTCCGGTTTGTTGAGAGATCACATCGAATCCCACAATATCGCCCCAGGTTTCTAGCTGTTCAATAGCGGCTGCACGATATGTATCCGCTGCAGCTGCCATAACAACATAGCTCTCCTCGATATATTTGGCTGCAATTCGACCAATCATGGTAGTTTTTCCAGTTCCATTGACCCCAACCACCAGAATCACGTAAGGCTTTCTTACATCATNAGACACCTGGTGCTCCAAAGTATCGTTGTCCGAATCATAATGGTGGTCAGCGCGATTTAAAATTTCAACTAGTTCTTCCCGCAGTAATGCTCTCACGTCCTCCGGTTGATAAGGCCTTCGCGATTTCACCCGTTCCACCAACGAAAGTGCAGTTTGCACACCGACGTCTGCCCCAATTAAAACTTCTTCTAAATTTTCCCAAGTCGCTGTGGTGACCTGATCTTGGCCCAATATTGAGCCTATTTTCCCAAAAATGGACCTCCGGGTAACTCCGACTGCTCTGGCGAGCTGCTCGGAATTATCATCTGAGGGTCCGTCATCAGATTTATCCCGGCGTTTGAAAAGGTTCATGCTAGGCATACAAACAGCTCAATGCGCTACGCGGCATTCTGTTCATTAGTCTCACTAATCTGCATCGACAGAACTTGACTTGCTGAATCATTTCCCATAGAAACTCCATAAATCGAATCAGCCGCCTCTATGGTAAGTCTGCTATGTGACACGACGAGAAATTGAGTATTCTCGGTAAAGTCTCTGACAGTCGTAATAAATCGACCGATGTTTGATTCGTCTAGAGCTGCATCTACTTCATCGAGTACTACAATCGGCGATGGATTGACTGCAAGCAAAGCGAATAATAAGGCAACGGACGTAAGTGATCGCTCACCGCCCGACAAAGCCGCTAAGCGAGTAACTTTCTTTCCAGGTGGCTGAGCATATATCTCTACACCTGCCTCTTTGTCGTTTGGCAGCAACGACAAATCTCCTCCCAAAACACCCTCGCCCGTACTGGGAGTTTCGGCATGACCTGACTCGAGCAAAGAGGAATCGTTCTCGACATCTGTAGATTCGGCATCAGACTCACTTACCGCAGTCGGTTCAGAGGTGACCAGTTTCAATTCCGCATATCCACCACCGAAAAAACGAACAAAGTATTCTTTGAAATGATGATTCACTTGTTCAAAAGTCTCGATAAATGAACGCTGTATTTCTGATTTAAGGTCTTTGATCACGGCACGCAATTCAGTCAGTGCTGATTCAAGATCTTCCATTTCAAGAGTAAGAAATTCATATCTCTCATTAATCTCTTCTAGTTCGTCGAGCGCATCTATATTTACTGGACCAAGCGACCGAAGTTGTGAACGTGACTCTCGTACCATTATTTGAGCTTCACTGAATTTATTATCAGATTCTTGTTCTGTAAGATTCTGAAGAATTGGCTGTACTAGAGTATCCAGGCTTACTTCTTCTTCACGCATTTCATTTCTTATACGCTCGAGTTGATCCTCCTGTTTCTCCAAATCAAATTGCAAATCCCGCATGCGAGACTCAGTGTCACGCAACTCACTCTCTGATTTTGCGCGACTAGATTCAAGAGCTGCCTCTTTCTCCGAAAGATCGCTCACTCTCGTCTCAATTGGCGCAATTGATTCTTTTACCTGGATAAATAGTCTTTTTTGGGAGCGCAGCTTGTCTTTGGAAGACTCAAGATCAAGAATCAATTCTTTCTCTGACGAATCTAGTTGCCCAAGCTGAAGCTCAAGATCTTGCATCAAAGCAATCCTATTCTGTCGCTCCATCTCCCGTTCAGCAACTTGTCTCTCCTGTAGATTGCGTTCAGCAATTATTGCAGCTAATTCTGAGTTGGATGATTCAAATTCCGCGGCAGCGGAATCTCGCTCATCCGTGATGATTTTGACTCTAAGATTCATATCCGCAATCTCCGCGTCAAGGCTACGAGTTAATGCTTCAGTGTCTTTAATAGACGCTAGCAATTCAGATTCTTCGAAATGGCGTGCCTCTGACGTCGCAATACTTGTTTCAAGAATATTTAGTTCCGANGAAGTGTCTGCCCTTTCCTTTTCCAAATTAACTAGTTTGTCTACGAGAATTTCTTTTTCTGCTGATATCGACAGGTGAACCGCCTTCGAGTCACGAAGATCTAATTCTAGCTGGTCAGAAATCGATCGAGCTTCCGTCAATACATTTTGTAGCACAAGATTTATCTCTTTTTCTTTCGCTAGCTTGGATAAGGACTCCGTCACTCCAACGACCAAAGAGAGNTGTTCCTCTGTGTTGTCTGGAGTCTTTACTCCCTTGTCGGCAGAGAANACCGTGCCATCTGTCATAACTGCTGAAAAGCCCAATTCGCTGATACGTAGTCCCGCTTTTATGTCAGCCACTATGTAAACATCAGCAAACAACGATCTCAGTAGCCCACTCATCTCGCTATGCAGACTTATTTGATCGACCAGTTGAGGCTCATTGGGACGCGCAAGATCTTCCTGGTGGGTATCTACGGCACTGTCTTCATTCGAATAAAACATCAATCCACTCGCACCAGAGATACTCTGTGAGGCTACAATCCGCTCTAGCCCATCCCGACTCGACACTACTATTGCTCCCAGCTTCGTACCAAGCCAAGAATCAACTGCAGTACGGTACTCTTCCGGCACCTCAATTAATCTACTAATGACATCAACAACCATCGGATCTGAACTAGATTCCAAGAATTTGAGGCTATCCGCCAATAAGGTGGATTCATCCATCAGATTCTGCAAGAAGGATATTCGTTCTTCAAGCTCTCCAATAAGGGCATTTGACCCAACTAAATTCGCAGCCCCTTCCTCGGTCGCTCTTCTAGACTCCGCGAGTCGAATTTGGACCTTATCGATATCGTTCAGTGAGCCAGTAATTAATTCCCCAGTCGCGGCTATCTCTTCTTGCAACGAAAATATTTTCAGCCCCATACGATTCAGTTCTTCGACAAGGTGTTCTCTCCTGTCAGTGTCTCTCTTTATTGACTCGATATTGGCCGTCTGGGCATCTCGAGTGGTCNCAAGCGTCGATTTCAACGAATCTAAATCGCTCAGATGCCTGTTCCGACGAGCTTCCAGTTCGGCGAGGTTTTGAAGAGTATCTCGTACAGCCCTATCCGCTTCTGTTAGATTATTTCTCCGTTGTTCAACGTGGCTCGACGCAAGTAATTCACGCTCATTGAAAATATCTGTATCAACATCGTTCGCTGAAAATTGATAACTGAATTCTTTTTCTGANCTAAGTCGCTCAGACACATCATTCTTCCTCTGTCGAGATAGTTCAATTCGTTGTTCAAGTAGTGCTATATCCTGCTCATACTGCATGACAATTTCACGCTTTTGTTGCTCGTCTTGTTTTGCGACCGCCGATTCACTCCTTGCTAATTCCAGTGCTGTCCGAATCTGGCCATATTCCGTTTGGAGTCCCGAAAACTCTGACTGGGCAACCTCGGTATTCTTCTTCGCGTGGCTCAGAGTATCTTTAAGNGTGTCAACAGTACTACTGTACTTCCGNAGGCCGAAAAAGAAGTATTCGTGCAATGCCGAATCTAAAGCAGTCTTAATCGTTCTGTAGCGCTCTGCTCGCTTCGATTGNCGCTTGAGGGATCTGATTCTTGGTTCAATTTCTCTGACTTGNGCTCTTGCGTGGCCCAGATTATCTCGAGTCTCTTTCAAACGACGCTCAGAGAGTTTCAATTTAGATCTAGAAGAGTGGAGATCTGCTGCTTCTTCTATTAGAGCTCGACGCTGATCCGGTTTCAGCGAAAGAACTTTGTCAACTAACCCTTGCGATAAATATGAATATGAACCCTGTCGAACTTGAGCCTTGGCAAGTAGATCGTGTAGATCGGATAGTCGAACCTTTCGTTTGTTGAGGAGATAGTCACTCTGGCCATCTCGGTGAACTCTCCGAGTTATCGCGACATCAGTGTAATCCGAGGGAAGCCACCTACTCGCGTTATTGAAGGTAAGNGTTACCTNAGCGAATCCTGCTGGCCGNTTACGCTCAGACCCAACCCAGATGATGTCTTCGGCTTTTCGGGCGCGTAGAGAGCTTGCCGCCTGTTCTCCAAGAACCCATCGGATTGCGTCGGTCACATTGCTTTTACCTGAGCCGTTAGGTCCAGCAATAACAGTCATTCCTGAACCGAATTGCAGTTCAGTCTTATCCGCAAAAGATTTAAATCCCTGTATTTGTAGTTTCTTTAAATACATTTGCTAGTCCACCAAATCTGTTACAAGCGTTACGAGCTCTGGAAGTGCGACAGCTGCTGCTTCGGCTTCAGCAGCTCTCTTAGACGATCCCTGGCCCTCAGCTGTAATTTGCTTCCAGCCCACCTTAGTCTCGATACATAGCGNCACCGAAACTCTATATTCCAGAGCGTGCTCAGGTCCTGACTCNTCAANTAGCGCGTACTTAGGTCGATGACCCAAAGATGCCGCTAATTCTTGTAGGTCACCCTTCGGGTTTTTTGAATCAGGTGAAAACAATTTTGCAAATTCATGATGAAATAATCTCTCTGTCATTTTATTCACAGCCTCAATACCTGAGTCCAGGAATACAGCACCAATCAGTGCTTCGAATGCATCCGAAAGATTGCTATCTTTATCGTTACCACTACTCTTTTCTTCTCCCGCACCTAGTATCAGGTATGAGCCTAGCTCAATACTCCGTGCGATCATCGCAAGGGTTTTCCCTCTCACAAGATTCGTTCGCCATTTGGTGAGGTCCCCTTCTCGATGGTCTGGGAACATCGAGAATAATTCGCTAGCGATGGACATATCAAGTACAGCATCACCTAGAAATTCAAGCCTCTGATTGTTAGTTGAAAAACGATCCGGATACTCGTTAGAAGCGCTCGGATGAGTCACTGCCTCAACCAAAAGATCTTCGTCTTCAAATTTATAGTCAATCGCAAGTTGAAGAGAGGAGAGATAAGTCAATAATTCAGCATCTGATTTCGTGGCCCATCGTTGAGACATATGTCCCCTTTATCTCAAGTTAACCACCCGCCTGACTCTTGTGAGATACTCACTTATAACAGTGTAAGAATGAGGTAGCAGCAAAGTCAATAACTGCTAAGTTGCCTAATCAGATGTACAGACAATGCACAAACAAGACCAACTCACTATACCAGACCCTACTGTAACGACTCTGGTCAAAAGACTTACAAACAACCAGCGGGAAATGCTGGGAATCATTATTGAAATATGCGAAGAAANACAACAGCAAATATGGTTCGTTGGTGGGATCATCCGTGACTACTTTGAAGATCGTGTACCAACAGATATCGATCTTGCAACGGACGGAGATGCTTTGGCCTTGGCGACCGAACTAATAAATCGGGTAGACATTGCTGAAATCAATTTGTCGTTTAATTCAACTCTTTTTGCCTGTAGCATCAGCGTCGCAAATGTTCGATTATTTGACATCAACTCTATGCGTCACGAAACCTATCAAGAACCCGGGAAACTTCCGAAAGTAGAAACTACTGATTCTATAAACATCGATCTGGAAAGACGTGACTTCACCGTCAACAGCATGGCCCTNGGACTGACAACAGATGTCCGTGATGTCTTTCTAGATCCGCTCAACGGAAAAGTCGACATACGCAATAGGGTTATCAGAGTTCTCCACGACGACTCGTTACTCGACGATCCTTCACGGATTTTCCGCGCTGCGAGGTACTGTACATCTCATGGATACAGCATTTCCCCACAAATTGAGATCNCCCTCTCGGAGACCAACCCCGATCCAATTTTCATCACGCAAGCACGGCTTCATACAGAATTATTACTAACGAGCCAATCGACTTCATGGTTTGAAACATTATTACTACTAGACAAATGGGGCATCTGGCAAAGACTTGGGCTACNAAACGTGACGAACCATTTAACTGNGTGCAAGCAACTGTCAGNAGAGGAACTAGACCTGGAAGAAATNCTAGTCTTGCTAACACTTAACGAAGCAACTCGGAATCGCCAGAAATTTTTGAATAAAGTCGAACTAAGTAAAGCATCTAGAAAATTGATCTCCGGTTCGGTAGATATTTTCTATCTACACAACGAGGTCCTGACGCAANAGAGACTGGACCGTTTATCAACGTATCCTGATTTATGGTACAGCTTGATCGAAAAACTACAGGATATTTGCNTAGTCGACCTACGCCACTCAGTCAACGAGTGGCTGAATTGTGACGGGTTCCTTAGTGCCAATGAATTAAACCAACTTGGAGTACTTTCTGGGCCTGACTTAAATCAGATGTTGGCAACACTAAAATGGGCCAAATTTACAAAAACGATCGCGTCCAAGGAAGAAGCCCGTAGTTTGGTTAAGCGTATGGTTACATCACGATAAGATTTGCGTACACTAAATGCCGAAGGAGATTATGTGTGACTACCTCGAACCCAATCTGCTATATCTGTGACTTGAGTGACGCTGCAGTTGAATTTTTCCAACAGTGCTATAGCTGCGGACAAACTTTCCATCTGAATCCTTTTTCTAACAAACCTGGAAAGGATTGTGGTGATGCGATACTCGGTGAATCGCAAGGCCTTTACTACTACTGCGAGCTATGCCTTACTCAAACACAGGAACCCGCGTGAGTCTCTCTAATATTTTTTGTTTTTTTATAGGTGCGCTCAGCTGCCTTGTCTTCACTGGAATTTTTGGTGAAGATACATCACTTCTTAGATTGGTCATATATGCGGGATGCGCATTGTCAGTTACTCTGCTCTGGAGAAAATGGGCGAGGAACACTATCGCTGAGCGACGCGATCGGCAGGATCGCTGGGAAAGAAAAAAGAAGACGAGGAATTAAAAGTAGGTGCGGTAACCAAAGACTAGCCAAACTCAAATTTTTCTGAACAGCGTTTCACCAGAGGCCCCCTCTTTTAAGGTTATAGGCGCGTATCCACAGCGCAACCAAAAATAAAGCCCCCTACCATTTGTTCTCGGCACAGAACCATAGAGCTTAACTCCGTCGCGTTTCATTTTCCTTGCAACTGCCAACACAGAATGGGTTCCCAAAGCATTTCCACGGTACTGTCTGATAATCGCCACCGCTACCAGTGTAGCTGCGCCGCGAAATGGAGCATTGGGCCTTAGTCCCACGACCCCAACCGATTCGCCAAGCGAACGCACCCCATACCAAAAAACGCCGGGTACGTCTAACTCGACTTCAGATGGAGCGACATCAGACTTCCGCGAAATCCCATCACACAAAGCCATCTGTATCTGTGTTGATTCCAAGAACTCGAGAGCTGGATCGTCATATATGGATACGTATTTACTCCTAGTCCATACTGGCATATCGAAACCTCAATTTAACCATCCACGGATTATATTTCCGGCATCAGCAATAGTGGCGTTTCCCATCTCCGTATCAGGGAGGATCCCGGCAAATTCATTGCCGTAGCGTGCATTGACAAATCTACTATCGAGAATCGTGAATACCCCTCTGTCGTTCTCTCCCCTGATCAATCTACCGAATCCTTGTCGAAATCGTAGAATCGCCTTGGGAAGCGAATATTCAATAAATGGATTGTCGAATTCATTGCTTCGAGCAGAATGTATAGGGTCAACTGGTGACGGAAAAGGCAGTCTCACCATGACTACCTGAGAAAGAGCTGGACCCGGAACGTCAACACCTTCCCACATTGCAGCCGTACCAAAAACAACCAAGTTTTCTTCATTGCGCAGTAATTGGGTGAGCCTGTCAGCCGAACCGTCCAGACCTTGTGACTGTAGTCGAATCCCTTCTGCATCTAGGCGACCTCTTAGGGCTTGAGTCGCTAGTTTCAGGGATGCGTAAGACGTAAATAGAACCATAGTTCGACCTTCTGCTGCGATCACACACTCGAGGATCGCCTCATGCAGCTGATCAACATGCCCCGGGGCATTTGGTGCAGGAATATCTTTAAATGACAGCACTAGGCAATTATTTTGGTAGTCAAACGCGGATGGCCAGTAATGTGTTTCTGCATCTGATATGCCCAATTGATTCAGAGTAAAGTCAAAACTCTGGGTGCCATCGAGGCGTGAATTACGAAGAGTAGCACTCGTGACAAGAACAGATTTTTTATCGGCAAATAATTCACGTCGAAGGAATTCGCCAGGATGCAGTGGTGCACATCGTATTCTTATATCTTTCTCTTTTCGTGCCAACCAGATTATGTCCTCAGCAGAATCGTCGATAAGTACCCGCTTAATATTCCCTGCCAGAAGCTCCAAATCAACCTGTTCCCGAGCTAGTCCGGCAATCAACTCGCCCAATTCATCAATACCTCCTCTAGCGGAACGTAGGGTATTACTGAGTACATCTAATTCACTGAGAAGAAAATTCAATATCGTCACCATATTAGTTCCAGATACTTGTACCTGTTCCCAATTATTTTGTACCTTCATACCCTTCGTGACGTAAAGGTCTGCAGGGGGATTTCCGCTGTCATCATCCTGCTGGTCCTGCAGGAAATTTGACAAGCTGGTCCTTAACTCCCGTAGGCGCTCGCTACTCAATTTCGCTGATTTCGTCAGGTTGTCTATTAAGGTGATATAGCCATCGGAATTTAATCTATGCGACGTAGCTATTTTCTCAAGGACAGAATGCTCCTTCTTCTTTCTGCGATCCGCTCTAGACAGTCTCTTTAGGATTTCAGCAGCATCCCGGAGAGAAACTTCCGCTCCGAAATATTCGGTTGCAGCATCCTCGAGTCGATGTCCTTCATCGATGATGAGATGCTGAAACTCAGGTATTACTTGGTCACCAGTAGACGTACTTGCAAGCAATAATGCGTGATTAACTACAATTACATGTGCCGATCTAGCCTGTGCGCGTATCCTGCTGACGAAGCAGTTACCGTCCTGGACATATTGGCATCTGCGTGCTGCACAGTCTGAGTCTTCGGCAGACACTGTATCCCAAATCTTTTCGTCCCGTGAAGTCAAATAAAGTTCGGACTTGTCACCGGTCTGCGTACCCTGTAGCCATAGCCCTATCCGCGCTAACACTAGTGCTTCGTTGCGATCGAGCCGAGATTGAGAGCCTCTGCTCCCATACCATCGGTCAAGACAAAGATAATTACCGCGGCCTTTGAGCATTTGGAAAGAATGACCGAATCGCTTCGGTTGATCGGAGAACAACTTTTCAACAAGAGCTGTCGCTGCTGGGATATCATCTTTTATAAGTTGTTCTTGTAAGTTTTTTGTGTGTGTTGAGATGACTACTTGCTCACCAGTCATCCAAGAATGCAATACCGCTGGAAGAACATAGGCTAGAGACTTGCCTGTGCCTGTACCTGCCTCAACCACAACCTCCCCGCCAGATACCAGATTGTCCATCACAGCATGGGACATGAGTTGTTGACTGGTACGAACATGGTAATTATCGATATGCAGATTCTGTTCCGCTGCGATCTCCCAGGCCTCATTCAAAGCGTCTGGAAATGGGGTCTCGGCCACGGTCTCATGCTGAGGCTTACTTGCGATTACACCAAGTCGAGCCTGTAACTCTAAGTAGGACTCAAGATTACTCGTGGTCTCTCCCTTCCGTGGAGTTAGAAAAGCCAACGGAGAGGAAAAACCTGATCGCGAAACGAACAACGCCAACTCGGAAAAGTCTTTATCTGACATGGCTTTCAGTTGATCAGCAAGCAGAAGAAAAATTTCCTTAGACGTTACAGCATCGTCCAAAGCACGATGACTCCTCCCCGTATCTACATTAAGAACACCAGCAAGAGCCCTTAGATTAAGTTTCTCCGCAGTAGGAAGTACCAGAGCACCTAATTCCCAAGTGTCAAAATACAGGTCTGATATCGATAATCCCTGGGCTCGCAAGAAGGAAATATCAAAGGTCACATTGTGCCCAACGAGCGGAACGGAACCCAGGAATATCTGCAGATCTTCTCGAATATCATCAAATGTAGGAGCTGATCGCAATTCTTCGTTCGTGATCCCCGTTAGGTCCGATATGAAATCTGAGATCTGACGATTCGGATTAACTAGAGTGGAAAATACTTCTTCATTCCCAAATTGATCAAATTTCACAGCGCCGACTTCAATAATGAGCTCTGTGCCTGCATTAAGCCCCGTAGTCTCTAAATCAACCGCAACTAATTGATCGAAATTAAATCCAGTATCCGACATTAGTATGGTCTTCCCGAGTCTACCGATAAAGGATACCGCCTAATAGTTGGACTCGTCATAGGGTGGATTGAAACAAGAAAATTTACTCGCCGAGTCCTGCTGAACAGCAGTAAACTCTCCAGCGTGCAGAGCCTCCAGCAGTTGATCCGGTGATTCAATCGATTCCTTAAATCCAGTTGCAAAATAGCCAAGTCCACTATTCGAATGAGCGTCTGAGCCTCCAGTGCCGGAGACCCCCAAAATTCTAGCTACCTCAGCCGCGAATTCGTTTTCCCTCGGAGTATTAGCACCATTAGCGATTTCAAGGGTATGAGCTATCTTAAATACCGGCATGTTCGCTGCGGCTTCCTCTGGATTCATTTCGAAACTTTCACCTGTGCGCATAGCAGTCACTGGATCAAATAGTCGTCTGAAAGGATGAGCACTTATAAGATAGCCACCTACTTTGTCTAATTCTTCTCGCAGTTTTTCGGCACGCCTAATCCCAGGAAGGTACTCACGAAGACCGATAGCAATCATGTGTCCCAAATCCGTTGTGACTTCCATTCCAAAATTAAAGAAAAAATCTGGATACTCAGCACGAAGTGCCTCCTGCTGATGACGTTCCAGCACTTTGTCATGTTCCGCGAGATTCGCACCAGTAAGTCCGACCATCTTTCCCGTCGTCACAAGCTCTTCTTTAGACAACATAGAGTCAGAGGAATCGGGATTAGTATGCACATGGAGCTCGATTACAGCCGGCCAGTCTAGGACGTCACCGTGCTCTATCGTGGTCAAATCAATCACTGATATATTTGCCTAACCCTGAGTTTGGCATTCTGCCATTCCGTCAGCATAGAGTGCATTTAGCAAACGGGCTAGATACTAAGCAGTCCCCCACAAGTGGATCAGGCTGGAAATTGATAGAGTCATTACCACGAGCACCAAACATGTTGAAACCATCGCCAGAAAGGCCAAGGACAGATTCCTCGTCAATGATGTAAATAGACCTGTAGCCACAACAAAGAACAGTATAAATACAGAGTAATTAACACTCATGTATCCATACTGATGGATGAGCACGGATGCGCCTATACCAATCAGGGAATTGCAGAAAACAAATATATTTGCTGCCACAACAAACTTCACAACAACAGAAACTTCGCTCGTTAACATTGGGATCGAGTACCGCCGTATGAAATAAAGGGATAGAAACGCCAATAATATGGCAAGACCAAATCCTGAGACCCATCCTGCAAGAATTGCCCCTAGAAGATCATTGTCAACCATGAGGATTGTCGTCCCCTATTCTCCTCATTTCACGTACTCAATCTCTGTTGATTCTGCGGCAGTCAGTGTTTGTGTCATGAAGCATTGAGCCCCCAGCTTTTGAAAATGCTCACGCAATAATTCAAATTCCGCGTCCTTCCGGAGAAATGTAAACACTGCTGGACCAGCTCCTGACAAATGCAGTTGAGTAGTACGTTCAAAATCATAACTCTCGAACTGACTCAAGACATTCGGATAAAGTCTCGAAAAAGTTGATTCAAAGCCATTAACAATATCAGCTGTTGCTGGAGGTGCCCCCCGCGCAAGACGTTGAGCAACTCGCCAGGAGTGTCGCCCGTCACTGAAATCACTAGTAGTTAGATTTTGAAACATAAGAGAGGTTTTATTTTTGATGTAAGGAACGATTGGCATCAATACGACTAGGTTCATAGACCAACCATCTGGTAACGGCGAGACCACCTCGCCACGTCCCGTACATCTTGCACATCCTCCGTACACAAAAAAAGGGATATCCGAACCTAGTTCACTCCCTAAATTCGCAATTTTATCCGGTGGCCAGTTGATATCCCAAAGAACATTGAGTCCTCGCAGAACTGCTGCGGCATCCGACGAACCCCCTCCTAGACCTGCCGAGAGTGGTATGCGTTTTTCCAGTTCGATATTGACATCAGGTCGCTTAATGCTGGCTCTGTCTGCAAGTAATGTCGCAGCTCTTAAGGCCAAATTGTCCGATTGGGCAATTGGATTCGTCCCAACTCCCAAAGTTTTGAGCCGAACACCCGAGTTCGGGGAGGTTTTAGTCAAAGTCACTGTATCGCTCAGAGAAATAGCGCTCATGACTGTGTCAATGTTGTGGAAACCGTCCGATCGCTTGTTCACTACTTCAAGCGCTATATTTATTTTAGCTGGTGCTATAGTCTTCACCTTTGTGAGCTCACTCATTTATTCACCGATCATAAGTATCTCTGGGTACTTCTCCTTCAGTGCGACATAGATCTTCACCCAGTCCGACATATTCAGATGTTGCGGTCTAAGCGTAGAATCTACATCCAGGCTCGTAAGCAGAGCAGTAATCTCTTGATGGCCAACTCCTAAAGAGCCCGAGAGCCCGTTATGTAACTGCTTGCGTGGTTGAGCGAAACCTGCCTGCAATGCTCGTATGAAATTTGGAAATTCCGTACGATCGATACCTAAGTCATTCTTTATTTTTCGGTCAATTAGGACCACTGCAGAGTGCACTTTAGGGATTGGCCAAAACATTGAAGGTGAGACTTCAAAAAGTAATTTTGGTTGCCCATACAACTTTACTGAAAGAGACAAAAGAGATTCTTTACCCGTGCCACCCGCAATCCGTTGGGCGACTTCTCTTTGGACAAGAGTCACGATTCTATCCGGCGGGTGATCTGCTGTAAGGAGATGACGGATCACCGGTTGGGTGATGTAATACGGCAAATTTCCACAAGCGACATAGGGACCAATATGGCCGGCTTCCATCATTAGCCGCCCTGGCGACTCATCCAAGATGTTTGCTGGAATAATTGTTACATCGGGATAGTTTTGTAGGCGTCTACGCGCGATCTCACATAACTCTTCGTCTATTTCGACGCCAATTATAGGAGTCGCGCGGCGAGCTAGAGATTCTGTCAGTCCGCCGGGGCCACTACCTATTTCTAGAACTCCTATTTCATCTGGAGCAAAGTCATCTACAACGGCAGCCGCGATCTCTTCTAGAATTGGCTCATTTATGAGGAAATTCTGGCCGAGTGATTTACGAGGGTGGATACCCAAGCGACTGAGAGATTTAGGCGGACGGTCAAAAACATTTGGGTCGCCCTTCCGGGACGATCTCCTCTGATTCTTGTTACGTCCTGTCTGGCCGCTACGACTGATATCTTGTCTCCAAACTTACGTCTATTTCCTATTCATATTATCTTGAGAGCACTTAATTTACAGCCGCCGAGATTTCGCGAGGATAGCTATGGCAGAATTTCTGATAGAACCAAGAATAAGAGGATTCATATCATTGACTTCACACCCTGCAGGTTGCGCAAAGAATATAGATCTCCAGATTGAAAGAATTCGTTCCGAAAACCTACCAATGGGCCAAAAGAATGGATTACAAAATGTATTGGTGATCGGTAGCAGCACGGGCTATGGCCTTGGCGCTGCTTTAGCCGCATGCTTTGGGTATGGAGCCAACGTCCTTGGCGTATGCTTTGAACGGAAACCTGAAGGCGAAAAACCGGGGAGCGCTGGGTGGTATAACTCGGCCAGAGCTAGCGAAACAGCAGCGCAAGATAACTTGATTTTCCAAACTATCAATGGCGACGCATTTTCTGACGACATAAAAAATCAGACGATCGAATCGATCAAGAAGGAATACGGAAAAATAGACCTTGTTATCTATTCACTAGCAGCTCCAAGACGGAATGACGCTCAGGGTAACGTGTGGAATTCTGTCTTGAAGCCTATCGACCAACGATACGAGGGGAAAAGTTTCGATCTTCGGAAAGAATCCATCACTGATATCTCCATCGAGCCAGCTACAGCTGATGAAATACTTGGGACACAAAAAGTAATGGGTGGTGAAGACTGGCAGGAATGGATTGAATTACTAGCGGAACAAAACCTTCTGGCCGATGGGGCAAGAACTGTTGCATTTTCATATATCGGCCCCGAAATAACGCAGGCGCTATACCGAAACGGTACGATCGGGGAAGCGAAGAAGCATCTCGAAAACACAGCTATTGTCCTAGATAAAGTATTAAGTCAGACGAGCAATAACATTACTGGAACTGTCGGTGGTGCTTGGATTAGTGTAAATAAGGCCGTTGTGACTCAGGCCTCAAGCGCAATTCCTGTCGTAGGTCTATACATGAGTATTTTGTTTCGATTGCTGAACGAACGAAACGAAAACGAGTCTACTTGTGACCAGGGCATTCGATTGCTTCGCGATCATCTAGCTCCCCACTCTGAACCGAGACTCGACGAGGCCGGCCGCATCCGACTAGATGATTTTGAAATGGCCGATGACGTCCAGCACACTATTGCTGAAATCTGGCCAATGATATCCAATAACAATTTTGCTGATCTGGCCGACTGGCCATACTTCAAAAAAGAATTCGCGAATCTGTTTGGATTTGAAATCTCGGGAGTAGATTACTCTCTGCCAGTTGAAGTGGATATCCCTTTAAATAGTTGATTTAATTATCAGCTGCATCAGTGAGTGGCTCAGTCATCTCTATTGCACCATCAGTTTCGAACAAATCGGTTCTAATCTGTTCGAGTTCATCTGAAGAGACTTCTTCCTCTAAAATACGCAGGCAAAGCTTATAAAGTTGATACCCGGTGAGCAAAGAATAGCCGGTTGATTCTGCTCCTGCTTCGAGAGCACTCACAAATGGCTTGTCGCGACGATCCGGATCCGCGGTCCGCCAACCATTCACTACGACAAGTCCACGCACAGGAGCTGCAACTCGCTGAATTTTATCGTCTATCCTATCGCGTAGAGCATAGTGAGGGCTCATGGAAACGCTCTCTTGTGAGGTGGTCGACTCAACGAACAACTCCCTATCCTCAAACGACACATGAGTCGGAGCGTTTGGGTCGCTCTTCAATTCAAAGCCCAATATAACCAGAGCTTCTTCAACTGCTTTTTTAAAATGCATATCAGCACCCCATAGAAGAGCTTTTAGCGATTGCCGTGATTCCAGTATCGACTTAGCCTCTTCCATCTGACTTGTCGCACTTTCGGATATCTCTTTCAACCGATCGAAGTCCTCTTGAAGGCTTGACTCACCAGGTACTAAGAATTTCTTTACCCAAGAGGGTTCCTCAGCAGCAGCTTCACCAATGGTTTCAGAAACGGCTTCTATAATTGCATCAGCCTCTCGATTCGAGAGCCATTGCGCACCCACATTCTTAGGTGAAGGTAAAAACACGAGTTGACCGTTAAGAACCGGAAACTGCACCCCTACAGGAGCTCCGCCTGTGGAACTAAGAAACATTTTTCCGGTACGAGACGCCTTCAGATCGAATCGTACCCTATAGGCGACATCTTTCTCGTAAGTTTCGAACACTCGCACAAACGGATTCGAGTAATCGGTCACCAGTATCGACTCTCCATCACTTGCCCGCAGTACTTCCCCACTCCAAGTCAGATCCTGTGGCGCCGGCAGAAGCCAGTATGAATCCATTCCATTTGATCCTTTGACGGCAAAGGTTTGATTTGGCCCGGCGCCAAATACCACAATAACAGCTCCGTTATTGAGAGCCCCTATCAGTTCCTCACGTCTTCTCTCCAACAAGCCATACAATCCAACGTTGCCATCAATATCTCCGCTGTTATCAACGGTATCTCCCCCGAAAGTCTCAAGATACAGTTCACCGCTTGCAGCCTGTGTTATGTGTTCGAACGTCGCACCTATGTCCAAAACTATTCCCTGATAATCCATCAGATTTGGCGCGGTGATAATGGAATAATTGTCACACTTGGGATGCTGCAGTCGATGACTCAAAGATAAAATTCTCATCACAATATATTACCTACCCATAAGAATTGAAATTTAATGCCGTGCCCCGTATTCGCACTTTAGAGAGTACAGCTTAGCATTGGCTTACTCAGCGTCGGCACCCCCGTGGCACCCAGCACTACCGACTTACCGTTGCTGCCTTCCGGCCCTGGCGGGGTTCATCGGGTACTGTCGCACGGGACCGACCCATCAACATCGCCCGATGCCAATTAATACACTCCTCCACACTCATTACGGGTGTTCAGCCTCGCTATAGCGGATTGCGAGTTATAGGGCACCGCTAGTTCCCCGCCTAGCACGACATTACGAGTCTACCATGAGGCTCCTCTTGAACCACAGCCCATTGAGCCATTAAGAATTAAACTTGATGGGTGACACAAAACAATATACGTAACTTCTCAATAATCGCCCATATCGATCACGGGAAATCAACTCTGGCCGATCGATTGATCGAATCAACCAATTCGATCGACTCGCGCGACATGCGTGAGCAGGTCCTTGACTCAATGGACTTGGAACGGGAAAAAGGAATCACTATAAAGGCTCAGGCTGTTCGCATGACCTATGAAGGCAATGATTCTGAGACATACGAGTTAAACCTCATCGACACGCCAGGCCACGTGGATTTCTCCTATGAGGTCTCGAGAGCACTTGCCGCCTGTGAGGGAGCACTGCTGGTCGTTGACGCCGCACAAGGGGTGCAGGCACAAACGCTCGCGAATGTGTATTTGGCCATGGAACTAGATCTGGACCTCATACCAGTAGTAAACAAGATTGACGCACCAGGGGCTCGACCTGAGGAGGTTGCACAAGAACTTTCAGATATCATCGGTTTCGGTTCTGATGAGATGATATTTGTATCTGCAAAAACTGGTGAAGGAGTTCCCCAATTACTTGAGACCATAGTCGACCGTATCCCGCCTCCAAAAGGCGACATCAGCGCACCGACAACCGCTTTGGTATTTGATGCCACATATGACGCCTATAAAGGTGTACTCGCCTACGTCCGAGTCATGGATGGAGAGATACAAGCGAGACAGAAACTACAATTTATCCAACAAAACAGTAGCTTTGAAAGTATAGAAGTTGGTTGCTTCGAACCTACGCTCACGAAAACTGAAGCNTTGCAGGCTGGTCAAGTCGGTTATATTGCTACCGGGCTAAAGGGCGTNGCTGAGGCAAGAGTCGGTGACACGCTCACCCAAGAGTCTAACCCTGCAGCTGACCCACTAAGTGGATATGAGCCTGCAAAAGCCATGGTATATGCAGGTATCTATCCGTCAGATTCCGAGGATTATCCTAACTTGAGAGAAGCTCTAGACCGATTGACGTTAAAT
Organism: Chloroflexota bacterium; assembly: GCA_002725365.1. Lineage (GTDB taxonomy): Bacteria > Chloroflexota > Dehalococcoidia > UBA2979 > UBA2979 > UBA2979. Next base: position 33,281 of record PBOW01000017.1, read on the forward strand.
GACGCAGCTTTACAGTGGCAACCTGAAACAAGTGATGCACTGGGGTTTGGCTTCCGTTGTGGTTTTCTTGGTCTCCTCCATCGAGAGATCGTACAGGAGCGACTGGAACGCGAATTTGATCTTGATTTAATTGCCACCGCTCCATCAGTCGAATATGAAGTGACGCTAAGAACTGGTGAGGAAATCCACGTAGGATCTCCGGCAAAATTACCAACACCAGATCGCATAAGTGAGGTTCGTGAACCCTGGGCAAAGGTTGCAATTACNATGCCTGCAAGATACATCGGAGCNGTAGCTACCCTAGTCTCGGACCACCGGGGTGAGTTCGGAGAGATTGAATACATCGATAAACGACAANACACTGATAATAGTCGAGTNCTNGCAAACTACTCCTTGCCACTTTCCGAAATGCTCGTGGATTTCTTCGATACCCTGAAATCCAGAACACAGGGTTACGCTTCAATGGATTACGAAATTAGTGGCTATCGACCTTCGGCAGTAAGTCGCCTCGATGTCCTTGTGAACGGTGAGCTCGTCGATGCGCTATCGATGATAGTTCCCTCAGACCAAGTAGCCGAACAGGGACGGAGCTTGGCGAAAGCTCTCAAAGAAGAAATACCGAGGCATATGTTCGAGGTCCCGGTTCAAGCAACTGTTGGAGGTAAGATCGTGGCTCGGGAAACTGTCAAGGCAATGCGCAAAAACGTGCTGGCAAAATGCTATGGGGGTGACGTCTCCAGAAAGCGCAAGTTACTCGAAGCACAAAAGGCCGGCAAAAAGCGGATGAAGGTCCTCGGTAACGTTGAGATCCCTCAGGATGCATTCCTCGCGATGATGAAAAATCGCGGCTAGCAAGACCGCCCTAACAGAATGAATAGAAGCTTACTAAATTAAATTCGGACTCCCCATTTATCCCGAGAGTCTATGCTGCCATGCAGCATTCACAGTTAGCTACATAGTGGCCTGTACTTACTTCGGTCAACACGGGCACAGTATCAGAACACTTACATCCGGCGCCCTTTGTACATCGCGTCCGGAACACACAACCCTTAGGTGGGTTCAATGGGCTAGGTACATCACCCTCCAGAATAATTCGCTCACGAGTTCTTTCGATCCGAGGATCTGGAATCGGAATAGCAGATAAAAGAGCCCTTGTGTAGGCGTGTACAGGATTATTATAGAGCTCGTTAGATTCAGCCAACTCAACGATATGCCCAAGGTACATCACGGCAATACGATCACTGATGTGCTTCACCACTGAGAGATCGTGAGCGATGAATAGATAAGTGAGTCCGAATTCGCCCTGCAAATCCTCGAGCAGATTTATCACCTGAGCCTGAATCGACACATCCAACGCAGAAACTGGTTCGTCACAAACGATGAAATCAGGTTCCACAGCAAGCGCACGACCAATTCCGATTCTCTGGCGTTGACCACCAGAGAACTCATGTGGGTATCGTTTAGCAAAGGTAGGATTGAGCCCTACGGCCTCAAGGATGTAATCCAATCGATCCTTGCGTTCAGCCCCCTTGTAAAGACCATGTATGGCAAGAGGCTCTGAAATAATTTGAGCAACACTCATTCTCGGGTTCAAGGACGAGAATGGATCCTGGAAAATCATTTGCATTCGCCGACGGAATCTTCTTAGGTCTGCACCCTTAATCTCAGTCAGCTCAGTCCCATCAAAGTTGACTTTGCCCTCGGTGGGTCTGTGTAGCTGTAGAATTGCACGCCCAGTGGTCGACTTACCGCAGCCTGACTCACCAACGAGTCCGAGTGTTTCTCCTCGCTTCACATCGAATGTCAGTCCATCCACGGCCTTAACATCTGCCACTTTACGCTGTAAGAACAGTCCCGACGTGACAGGAAAGTACATTTTCATGTTTTCAACACTGAGTAGTGTTTCTCCTGCCTTTGCTGTTGTCTCGGCGTTCGCTGCCAAACTATCTGTAGTCACCACTGGCCTCCAGTTATTCCTTCATCCGACTTCGTGTTTTAAAACTCTTATCTCTAAGCAGGCACTTTATCTCTAGTCATACAACAAGGACAATTTGCCACAAAATGACCAGGCTCTACCTCAGTCAATTCAGGAGTACCCTCTGTTGAACAGAAGCAACCATCGCCTGCTTTTGCACAACGAGGCCTAAAAGCGCAACCATGTATCTCATTTATCAACAGTGGAGGCTGCCCTTCAATCGTTGCTAGTCGAGTATGCTCCATATCGTCGAGTCGCGGGACCGACTGCATCAAACCTACTGTGTAGCCATGCTGCGGGTTGTTGAACACATCTTCTGCGGTCCCTGTCTCAACGATTCGTCCGGCGTACATCACATTCACTCGATCTGCATATCTAGCCACCACGCCCAAGTTGTGCGTAATAATAAGAACTGCTGTACCAAGCTCAGATGCTAATTTACCCATAATCTCAAGAATCTGGGCCTGGATAGTCACGTCCAGAGCCGTTGTTGGCTCATCAGCAATAAGTAGTTTTGGATCGCAAGATAGACCCATCGCAATCATAACTCTCTGACGCATACCACCAGAAAATTGGTGCGGGTAATCTTTTATTCGTTGTTCAGCCTCAGGGATCCCAACCATCTCAAGCAATTCAATCGCTTTCTGATCGGCCTCTTCGTCATTCATTCCAAGGTGCAGTACAACCGCTTCACGTATCTGCTGTCCAATTGTTAGAACCGGATTCAACGACGTCATGGGTTCCTGGAAAATCATAGCGATTCGGTTACCACGAATGGAACGCATCTCAGCGTCGCTCACGTTCAGCAGGTCGAGTCCATCGAATGTTATCGTGCCGTCGACGATCCTGCCGGGAGGGTTTGGGATTAATTTTAGGATGGACATCGCGGTTACCGACTTGCCGCAACCGGACTCCCCAACCAAAGCTAGTGTTTCACCTTCATCCAAGTCCCAAGTGACACCATCAACGGCCCTCACTGTTCCCTCATCTGTAAAAAAATAAGTTTTAAGATTGTTGACTTCCAAAAGCTTAGCCATGGAACCTCCATATAATCGCGCCCCAAGTCGCAGGACGCCTAACCAAAATTATTTTCTGTCCGCAGAATAGTAACCGAAAAATGCTCCCGTGAGTAGTCTCCCGTTAGATTCGCTGGTACCGAAGGTGGGACTCGAACCCACACGCCTCGCGGCACGTGATCCTAAATCACGCGCGTCTGCCAATTCCGCCACTTCGGCACAGAAATATCCTACCGCGAAATTACCCACACGAACAATCTGGAAGTCATGCTAATTCAACGCAGCATGAAATATATGGACGGGAACAAAAACGCCACCAACACGACAAAACTAACGAGTCTTACCACCGACATAAGTCTCGAGCCGGCGGATTCATCAAAATCAGCACCTTCCCACTCATCGGTTAGATCGGGATCTAAATCGCCCTCATTCGACTCATCCCATATTGGATCATTCATACCTACAATATTAACGTAGATATGTGAGCCATCTGAGTGGGAAAATTAACACCCTGATTCAGACTGCTCGCGATAGCGTCATGCGAGGTGCGACATCACTGATTCCCTGATCACCCTCATTATCATGTCAGGATTTGCTGCCTGCTATTCCATTTGGATAGGGCTCAACATTAGAAGGCATGGAGTATCCAGCCAGAAGTGGTGGATAGCAATCGTGACTATCTGGTGGATAGTCGTGCTTATCCAACTACGAGTGGCCTTAGCCTAGGGTCCTTAATCGGGAAGTTTTAGTTAATTAGAGACTATCTTCTCGGCTCACGCGGTCTGGCTTCATTGACTCTAAGCTGTCGTCCACCGTGTTCCTGTCCGTCGATTGCCTGAATCGCAGCATTCGCCTCATCATCACTGGGCATCTCAACGAACCCAAAGCCTTTAGAACGGCCAGTGTCCCTATCGATGATTACGTTAGCGTCACTCACTGTACCGTGCGCGCCAAATAATTCTCTCAGATCATCCTCAGTAAATCTGTACGAAATGTTTCCACAATATATATTCACGAAGTTCTTTCCTATACCAATCCAGTGAGACATTCTCACCTCTGCGTTGAAAACACTAGCACGAAATCTGCTAAGGGAATGCTGACTCCCTAACGTTGATATTCAGGAGTACAAATATAATGTTACCCGAGCCAGAGCATTATCACTAAACTTCTTAGGGTCGGCTGTCGCGAGGCCACTTATCCCCAAATTTTGGCAACTCGTCTTCAAATGTACACAAACTGGAAGTGCCGTCACTTGAAAGCGGGCATGGAATATCCACGGTGTACTTCTCACCTTCTGGAGTCCTTACCTTTATCTCCTGCCAGAATTTACCAGTCCAATTTTCAATACCTACATCCACGTAGGTCTTATATCTTGCGCAATCGTCACCTTCATAGCTGACTTTTGCCCGACTGCCGTATTGGACTTCGCACTTCATCACAATATTGATCACGATATCTTCCTCGGTCGAGGAAGATACATTATCAATTGCCCAAACTATACCCAGCACAATTCCCGCGGGGAGAATAAGTATCATGAGCAATTCACGGACAAACCTAAACATGTGAACCGGCGCCGTCGAATGTTTTGAGTTGGTCGAAATTCAGCTCTACACCAAGTCCAATCGCATCGGCATCGAGGGCGTAGGTGCCGTCGTGAATGGGGGGAAGGTTGTCGAAAACCAGACGTGCAAAATGCTCAGTTTCGTCGAATTGATGTTCGAGTAGATCCGTGTTCTTCGCGGCAAGACACACCTGCAAGGAAGCCGCATGACATATCGGTCCTGTTGGATTGTGTGGAGAAAAATCCACCTGGAATCGATTAAATAATTCTGAGATCGCAATCATCTCTTCTGGACCTCCGGCATATTTCACGTCAGGCATCATCACGTCGTATGCACCACCTTCGAGGAAAGGAACAAAGCTCTCTTTGCGAATATTCATCTCGAGTCCTGCCAGTTTGATAGCAAACCTATTAGCCGTATCTCGTAGCCTCGCAATCGCTGGAATTTGTTGTCCGTTTTCTGTGATGGGGCATTCCACCCAGTATGGGTTTAAAGACGCGACTTCATGAATCATTTCAGAGGCCCCTTGTTCGTCAAATCGCCAATGACAATCGATCATCAATCGAGTATCCGCACCTACTTGCGCCCTGACTGCAGCCACTCGCTCCAAGCCTTTGGCTGTTGATTCTCGCATTTCCTGACGATCTAATTCTGGTAAGACCTCATCAAATGGCGCAATTTTAAAAGCAGAATATCCTGCCTCAACTGCATCCGCAGCGCTCGCAGCAAAGCCTTCGGGAGTGCGGTCGATCGTCCGCCTGTTTATATTGGCATACAAACCAATTTCGTTTCTTTGCACTCCACCGAGATATTCAGCCATAGGAACCCTCGTTGATTTCGATAACGCGTCAGCGCACGCCTGCAATAAGGCAGAAGAAAATGCTGCTTCCGGAAGACTGCCAAACGGAAGAGACTTCAAAAGCAATGGACTCGTGACCGGTGTCTTGAGAAGTCGCTCATGATTGTTGTGCCAAACCGTGGCCACCTCCTCATCGCGTCCAGCGAGGCTCGCCTCGCCTACACCCTGAAACCCATCAGAATCCGTGACACGAATGAAAATCCATACTGTTTTCTCCGTCACTCGGATGCTTCCTATTTCGATCTGACCAAGAATAAGCTGTTTGCACATTTTTGAAGGATATCTGGATATGTGATGCTGGGAAACTAGTGCGCTACGTTTGTTCCCCGCACGCCGCAGGCCCCTTATAAACTCCGTCGTACTTCCCATCCTCATCAGTCCAATAGATTACTTCTTCGACCGCGCACCCAATTACATCTGCCATACCTCGACGGTATCCTTGCAAAAGAGTGTCGTCATGGACCGCGCGAATGAGCTTAAATATTTCCTCTTCAACACCAGCCACAGAATCCTGCTCTGATAAATGCGAGGCGACTTCCTCTAGCGTGACCGAACCCTTAAGCAGGTCTGTATAGTCCATTTGCACACTCCCATCTATTCAGTACCCTAGACTTTAGTGCAGATTAATTGAAATTCAGGTTGGGAAATTAGGTTTGGGAACAAAAACTCTAGTCGTTGGTGGAACAGGACCGACAGGAGTCCACCTGGTGAACTTCTTGCTCGAGGCCGGCCACACGGTAACCGTATTTAACAGCGGACAACACGATGAGGGAGTTCAATTTATTGATTCCGTAGAGCGGATATATGGGAACGCTCGGGACGAAGAAAGTGTCCGGTCTTCGATCACAACAAATGATTGGGATATCGCGATCTGCACTTACGGCAAATTGAGAATGCTCGCAGATGAACTTGCAGGCAAAACTGACCGCTTTGTTGGTATAACCGGTCAACCAGTGTATAAAGGTGCCGCTAGACGCACACCGGACGGGTCAATCCCACTACCGGTGCAGGAACACGCCGACAGGCAGTATGACGCCTCAAACTACACCGGCCGTGTGGCTGTCGGTGAAGATCAAATTTTCATGCAACACGGGCGAGGTGACTTCGAGGGTGTGCTTGTCCGGTACCCCGGTGTATACGGGCCAAGGGCCCCACTTAATCACGAATGGGCGGTCATTCGAAGAGTACTCGACAAGAGGCCGTTCATGCTGATGCCGCACGCAGGGATGAGTTACTTCCAAAGAGGGTATTCAGAGAACGTGGCCTGGCTCGTCTATCTAGCTGCAACCAGAAAGGAAGCTGCAGGAAATGCTTTCAACAGCGGTGACGAACAGGTCCTCAGTGCAGCCCGAGTAGCTGAATTAATCGTTGAGGAACTATCTTCAGAAATGGAACTTATTGACGTTCCGGGGGACCTCTGTAAAAACATCTATCCACTTGCAGAAAAAGCTCCTCTCATCCTAGACATGACCAAATCACGTAATCTCCTTGGTTACCGAGATCGAGTTTCAGTAGAACAAGCGACCCGGGCTACAGCCCGTTGGTACGCTGAGAATCCACTCTCTGAAGGATTCGATACCGACACGGTTATACCGGCAGCAGGCTCATTCGACTATGAGGAAGAAGAACGTATTTTGCGTGCGTGGCTGAATGCCAAGGAGTCTTTAAGTGACCTCTAATTCTTCAGACATATTTCTAGAACAAGTAAATTCAGCACCGAGGAATTATGCCAATACGAGTGGGGACGATATTCGCGTGGCTGTCGACGACACGATGGAGCGGGTCGATCATATTTATCAGCTGATAGCGGCCGTACCTGCGTCTGATCGAACATTTGAAAACACTATACGGCCCCTTGATGAGGCAACAAATTTATTGATAGAGACCGATGGTGCCTTCTGTTTCCTAGCTTACGTGGCCGACGATAAGTCTCTCCGTGAAGTCGCAGAGGAATCAGATAAAAAACTGGCTTCGTTCCGAACCGAGCTTGGTTTCCGCGAAGATATTTTCCTGGCGGTGACCGAATACATGGAAACTACCGAGTATCAAAGCCTTGGCGTTACGGAACAGCGACTCTGCGAATTCATAGAGCGTGACTTCAGAAGAAATGGTCTGGCCCTCGGAAAAGATAAGTTGACGGAGGTCCAGCATTTACGACAAAAGCTTGTCGAGCTCGGCATCTCATTTAGAAAAAATATCGATGAATTCCAAGACTATATAGTCGTTTCAGAGGACGATCTTGCTGGATTACCCCCGCACTACGTAGCGAATCTCACAAAGGCACATGGCCAGGATGAGGGAGAGTACCGAGTATCACTCGACTATCCCGAAATGTTCCCGTTTATGGAAACGTCACCGTCCGAAGAAAAACGCCGAGAATTGTTTTTGAAAAACCACAATAAAGCCGCTTCGGACAATTTGCCTATACTCAGTGAAGCAATAAATATTCGATCTCAAATTGCGAAACTTCTCGGCTATGAATCATGGGCCGAATATTCCATTGAATTAAAAATGGCAAAAACGCCGTCGGCTGCAAAAAAATTCCTGGTCGAGCTTGAACAACAGATACAAGAAAAATCTCAGCAAGATATAGACCAACTCACTGCAGCGAAACGACTCGCCACAAGTAACCCCGATGCGAATCTTGAGATATGGGACTGGCGATATTATCAACANCAGGTTAANGCCNATGAGTACNCCGTCGATCAATTCGAGGTTGCGAACTATTTTCCNGTACAAGCAACTTTGGACGGCATGTTCGANGTNTATCAACAGCTCACTGGAGTCATNTTCACGGAAATAGCAGAACCCAACGCATGGCATNCTGATGTTCGGTTGTACTCCGTCACGGACACAGAAACCGGCGAACATATTGCTCATTTCTANATGGATCTACATCCTCGACAAGGGAAATATGGACATGCTGCCGCTTTCACCCTGAAACCAAGTAGACATCGTCCAGATGGAAGTCGGCAGCCTGCTATTTCTGCAATAGTCGCGAATTTCACTAAGCCCANTACCGAATCACCTAGCTTGCTCCGCCATAGTGAGGTTGAAACCCTTTTNCANGAATTCGGCCACATCCTGCATCAGACTTTGACTCAGGCACCATTCAGTCGATTTTCAGGCACNGCTGTTGAGCGGGATTTTGTTGAGGCNCCGAGTCAGATGCTTGAGCATTGGACCTGGGACGAATCTATTCTGAAACAGTTCACNAGTCACAAGGACAACGGTTCACCCATTCCTTCNGATCTCATAGAAAAAATGAAGCAAGCAAAAAACGTGGGCAGTGGCATCCACTATCTAAGGCAAATCTACTTCGCTCGACTTGATCTCGCATACCATGATGCCATCCTGCCGATAGATACTGATGCGCCGGCCAAAGAACTGCACCCTATAACTGGGTTCGCCTTCCCTGAGGGGACACATTTCCAGGGTGGATTTGGACACCTGTTTGGATATGACGCTGGATATTACGGTTACCTCTGGTCTCAAGTTTTCGGCGACGATATGTTCACCAGGTTCGCAAATGGGGACCCACAGACGGTTGGTCAGGAATACCGAAAGAACATACTCGAGCCCGGCGGTTCAGTAGATGCGCAGGTCCAACTTGAAAGATTTCTCGGGCGTGCGCCTGATAAGGCGGCTTTCCTGGAAGGCATAGGTCTCGGATAGGAGTGAAACTTTCTCAATCCAAGACCTACTATCATGATTAATCGTTTCCGAATTGCCTCTGTATCCCTGCCTCAGCTGAGTCTGTTGTGGTTCCAATCGAGTTTCCTGGGCTCCAGGTAAACTCCAAAACTGAGTTGTAATGAGCATTGATGGCGGCAAGTGTAGTAGCGTCATCCGTCTCAACAATCATGATACTTGGGAGATCGAAACTAGTAGATATCGGAGAATAGGAAGCCACTATATTTCCAGCAAAGCTGCTCTCACGAGCCGCCAAGACTCTAGCCATAAAAGCTTGCTGCTCTTCTTCAACTGTTCCATTATCTTCCGCATCGGCAAATCTCTGCCATTGAGCGGCTGATGGTCTGTAATACCCTATATACAGCGTCATAACTTTTACTCCTCAAGGTTCTATTTCAGTGCTTGTACTGGACGTCAGACTAACACGTCGACGCAAAGTGACGAAATTGATTATTTTTCATCTACACTGAGTGTCGACAAATCGAAACAGTTGAGGAGTTCCATATGGTTGTGGGAGATAAACTCGAGCAGGCAAATACTCAAGCAGACGTAGCGAATCATCCGTTGGACCCACTATCCGCCGAAGAAATCGACAGAGCAGTGGCAATTGTCAAGGCAAGTGCCGGTCTTACTGACAACTTGTTATTTGAAACTATTGTTCTACGGGAGCCTTCAAAGAACGACGTATTGAATTTTCATCCTGGAGCGTATGTGCCGCGGGAGGCTTTTCTCGTAGCCCTTGACTCAGAAAAACAGGAAGTCCACGAACTGATTGTTTCATTAGATACAAATGAGCTGCTACAGTCCGAGCATATTGAAGGCGTTCAACCGGCTTTTATTTTCGGCGATCATCAGACGAATTTCCTGCAATTTGAAAGCAAAATTAAGCATGATCCAAGATACGTAGAAGCGCTGAGCAAGCGCGGCATCACGAATCCCGATCTTGTCATGATCGATCCGTGGCCGATCTCAAATTTTGGTGATGAAAAAGAAAAAGGTAAGCGACTTGCGATTGGACGAGCCTGGTTACGACGTGAGGCGACCGACAACGGATACGCACGACCAATTGAAGGACTGTCGGTAATAATTGATCTCGACAAAAGTGAAATTTTCGAAATACAGGATTTTGGAGTTGTACCAATTCCACCGGAGGACGGAAATTATGCGACTAGATACCAGGAATCATTCCGAGAAGATCTCAAACCGATTGAGATTACTCAACCAGAGGGAGCCAGCTTCACGGTAACTGGCAAGCACGTCGACTGGCAAAAATGGCAGTTCCGCGTTGGATATACTCCCCGTGAGGGACTAGTGATACATAACGTCACATATCAGGATCAAGGAAAAAATCGCTCTGTGCTGTATCGCGGAGCTTTGTCTGAAATGGTGGTTCCGTATGGGGACCCGACAAACGATCACTACAAAAAACAAGTCTTCGATTCAGGAGAAGTCGGTATCGGGAAATGTGCGAACTCTCTGGAGCTTGGCTGTGATTGCCTCGGTGAAATCTATTATTTCGATGTCTCACTTTATGACATTACCGGCAGGGCTAATACGCAAAAAAATGTAATTTGCATGCATGAGGAAGATTTTGGTGTTCTCTGGAAGCATACTGACAATCGGATCGGTGAAACTGAGGTGCGGAGATCCCGACGTCTGGTTGTCTCCTTCTTCACAACAGTTGGGAATTACGAATACGGTTTTTTCTGGTACTTCTATCAGGACGGGAGTATCGATTATCAAGTCAAGCTGACTGGAGTGGTCAATTCTTCTGCCATGTTGCCCGGGGCGAAACCAAAACACGGGACATTGGTCGCCCCACAGGTGGTGGCACATAATCATCAACACTATTTCAATGTTCGACTCGATATGATGGTCGACGGACAGGAAAACTCCGTCTACGAAGTTGATACAGTCCGAGATCCGATCAGTGAGGAGAATAAGCACGGGAACGCGTTCTCTGTTAAGAAAACGCTCCTCACAGAAGAGGCTGACTTCCCAAGGAAGATCGATCCGTATGCTGCGAGATACTGGACAGTGGCTAACCATTCGAGGCATAACTACATGGGCGAGCCAGTTAGCTACAAGATTGCTCCCGGCGAGAATGTCCTCCCGTTCCATCACGATGATGCCGTAATCATGAAACGAGCTGCTTTCATGACTGGGCATATGTGGGCAACAGAATATGACCGTGACGAAATGTTCGCCGCTGGAAATTATCCGAACCAGCACTCCGGTGGCGACGGGCTACCTAAATGGATGAGCGGTAATCGTAGCCTTGAAAACAAAGATGTTGTGATTTGGTATACGTTCGGACATAACCACATTCCACGTCTCGAGGATTGGCCTGTTATGCCGGTCGCATACACTGGATTCTCCATACGGCCGTCTGGCTTCTTTGACAGGAACCCCGCGTTGGACGTGCCTCCCTCGGACCCACATTGCAAGTGTGACGGTGATTGTGCATGCTAATACTCGGAGGATAACGACACTCTATGCCGGCAATTCGACTCGTTCGTACTCCCAGCGATTTCAAGACACCGACAAATCTGGTAATCGTGGACGAGGAAGGCAAGCCGGATTCAGATCCTGGCTGGGGTTCTTTCGTTGACTGGCAATCTCGGCGTGACCGTGAAGGTGTCGATGATTTTAGGAAAACGTTAGATCGACTTGACCTTGACGATCCATCCCATACCAAACGCCAGAGTCAGTTTATGAATCAATATTTTTTTGAGGAACCTGACGCAGACATGCATCGGAGAGTTGGGGAAGTAGCTGAGCGGTACGCCTATCTGAAGAATCCCTCCGACTTCATCCAAGTGGTCGCTGAATTTGGGACCAAATACACAGATTTTTTCTGGGGGGATTTTGATCAGTTCGGCAGCCCCATCTATTCACTGTCTGATTGGCGAAACGAATGGTTGAATGTCGGAACATGGGCAAGTCGGGTTCAGGATCATAAACAGCAAGAAATACTGATGCGAGCATTCGCTGAGCCCACCGGCTGGAACTTACTCATTGAAAAGTTCAGACAGCACACAGATGGATTCATGGTGCCGCAAGGCGGCATTTCAGGAAACAAGGACCCGAACGAAAGCAGTATCCGGGTAACCAGCTGGGTCGGTTGGTGCTGGGCATTGATCGTGAGAGACCTGTTCCAAGAGGTCACGTATACACCGTGTAAAAACCAAACATCTGACTCAAACCCGAACGGTTGCAATAACGAGGTCCCGGATGTTTTGCCGAGTGGTAACAAGTCCACTCCATACTGCTCGACTAACTGCCGCTCAGCGGATCTTTAAATAGGTCAGCACACTGTCTCCGCGCTCGTTTCGCTAAGCCGCATCTGTGCTAGGTTCGGACGGAGTGGCATTAAGACCATATTTATCTGATCTCTGTTAAATACAAACCTAAATGCAGGAAGGTACACTCGCATGGGAATTTCTATCAAAGGAATCGCTGGCTTCAGTGGTCGCCGGCCTTGGATTATTGTGCTCGGCTGGATAATTGTACTCGCGGCTGCCGCCATTTCCACAGTGTCACTTGTTCCAACTGCACTTAATGGTGGACAGGGACCCACCCAAACTCTGGAATATCAGACCGCACAAAATCTCGTTGACGAACGGTTCGGAGCGCTGGACGGACTGGCACAAGATCCTACAAGTGACCAGTCTACGATCTCCGAGCTCGTGTTGTTTGTTGGTGATGGGATTGGCCCAGGAGACGTCACGTTCGATGAGAAAGTTACGTCATTTGCCCAAGAACTCATAGCAGCAGAAGACAAGATTAATACCGAGATCCTTTCCATGAGCTGGGAGGATTACCCAAAACAAACTTCTGAAGACGGTACCGCTCTACTGGTGTTTGCCTCAATTCTTGAGGAATCTGACTCGCATATTGACTCATTCATCCACGTAGCTGAGGAAGCGAGTAGTACTGATTTCCGAGTCTACTTTATCGGTAACGCAAGCTTGAACTATACCTTCAGTGAATTGGCAGAGAAAGACCTTCAAACCGGAGAATCGATTGGGATAGCAGTGGCTTTAGTTATTTTGGCACTGGTATTTGGGTCAGTAGTTGCCGCTTTCATCCCTATCATTCTTGCCATCGTCGCTATCTTCGCGGCGATTGGCCTGACCGGAGTAGTTGGTCAGGTAATTGATCTCAATGAATTTGTCCCAAACATAATGACCATGATGGGACTCGCGGTGGGTATCGATTACGCCCTATTCATATTGTCGAGGTACCGAGAAGAACGAGGTCGTGGTCTAGGCAAACAGGAAGCAATAGAAGCATCTAGTGGGTCAGCCGGACGAGCGGTTGTGTTTAGTGGGTTCACGGTGGTATTGGCTCTTTTGGGAATGTTCATTATTCCTGAGAGAACATTCCAGGCTTTTGGCATTGGGGCGATCATGGTTGTGTTCGTGGCCGTGCTCGTCGGAATGACTTTACTCCCTGCCCTGATTGGAATTCTCGGCGATAAGGTATGGGCAGTCCGTGCCCCTCTCCCCTTAACCATTGGCCTCTTTGCCGTCGGCGCCCTGATAGTGACGTTCACCGCAGGAATTGGGCCGCAGCTCCTACTCGCCTCATTCGGCGTGATGCTCGTGCTGACAGTTATCACCGCGGCCCGAAGGTTGACGAAATTCAGTGGCGAACAATCAGATGGGCCGGCATCAACCGAACTTAGCCGGGAAGGCAATATCTGGAATGCAATTACGGTGGGCGTGATGAACCGACCGTGGTCAAGCATGATACTCGCAACTACGTTCCTCGTAGCCTTGGGGTACTTCTACTTCGATCTCGATAAGGGCACAAGTGGTATCTCCGTACTCCCTGATGAAGAGCCAGCCAAACAGGGATTCCAACTACTGAATGACAAGTTCGGATTTGGCTCTAATGCGCCTGCTCTCATAGCTATTGATGGGGACGTCGGAGCTGACAATATCCAATCCGGCATATCTAATCTTGAACAAGCGATATCAGAAGATCCAGGTCTCCTAATGCTCTACCCAGCGAAAGACGATCCTTACGCTCAACAACCCATTCGGATAGAACCAACTGCGAATCTAGCCTCACTCACGGCTGTACTCCCGGGTGATCCATCTGATCAGGTGGCACTCAACACGATTCGACGATTACGTGAAGACTTGATTCCCAGTGCGTTTTCGAATGTACCTGAGGAATCCTACAAAATATACGTTGGAGGTAGCTCTGCTGAGGTGGTTGATTCAGTAAAAATTACAGATCAATATCTCCCAATCGTTTTTGCCTCAGTTCTTGGGCTGAGCTTCGTCCTTTTACTTTTTGCGTTCAGATCAGTGACGATTAGCTTTGCGTCGATACTGATGAATCTATTGTCCGTGGGTGCGTCTTACGGGTTAGTAGTCCTCGTGTTCCAAAAAGGTTTTTTAATCGACTTCTTTGGCTTTGAGCAGGTAGATCAGATTGAGTTTTGGTTACCCCTCTTTATGTTCAGTATTTTGTTTGGGCTGTCAATGGATTATCACGTTTTCATGCTGAGCCGGATTAAGGAACACTACGACGTCACTGGTAACGCAACCGAATCTGTCGCATTTGGTCTGAGAACTACGGCAAGCATCATCACGGGAGCAGCTTTAATCATGGTGGCAGTATTCGGAGGATTTGCGCTCGGAGACATAGCTTTCTTTCAGTCGATGGGCTTCGGTCTCGGGGCAGCCGTGCTGCTAGACGCAACTATTGTCCGCTCACTACTGGTTCCAAGCGTGATGCGTATTCTTGGTGATAGAGCCTGGTACCTTCCTTCATGGCTGGAGTGGCTACCAAATATATCCATCGAGGGCAATTCCGATTCGGTCACGAATTGAACGTCGAATATGTACGCTCAGAAGCAGGCCTACATGATGTCGCCTACGACGTAGTGCCCATCTGTCCAGGTTGGTTCGGATTCAAGATGCTCCATCAGCCCTAGAAACACTTCATGTTGCTCTGGAAGTTCTGCATTCGCAACGTAGGCCTCCTGGCTCTCAAATACAGCCACGGCCAACCAATTGCCACCCGCATCAGGGCGCAATACAAAGATTGCGATCGCCCCTTCAGGAGTTCGGTCATTATTACTGAACAGGCCTACCACATCATCCTCATGACCGGGCTTCACTGAGAATTCTGCCACTGAACCATACATAGTCGTACCTCCTCTACTATTCGAATTCACAATCATTTACAGATCACGCTGGATCGTCATTGTTAACACAATACCCGAAAAATCAAACAATTAGTACCGAGAGTTTTGATCGAGCAGTTCAAGTTTCTCCGATTCGGAAGATGAGTCAAACCAGTCGGCAAACTCCGCATAGAAATCATCTAGTGACAAACCAAAGGCATTTTTAAACGCCTGCTGATAGCCAACATAAGCAACATTTGGATAGAACTCCTTTAGGAATGAATCGTTAGTACCCGTTCTGTTGATCAGCCAGGCTACTCCCCATTGCCCCATGTCGTACATAATTGCTCCACCACATCGACACTGATGCTCATCCAGTGCGTCTTTG
>PBOW01000001.1 GCA_002725365.1 Chloroflexota bacterium
ACAACCGCTCCAGATTGATGACATTGTAGAGTTGGCTGATGGAGACTTGGCGTTGTCTACGGTGTACAGAGCGGTGGGCGAACTCCTGGAAGTCGGCTTGGTCCGGAGCCTCCACTCCTCTGAGGGTAGAAAAATGGTCGAGCTCTCGACTGAACACACGAGTCACCATCATCACATATTGTGCAAAGGTTGTGACTCTGCGACGGATATTCAGTTCACTGATGATTTAGAGCAACAAATAGAAGCTGAGATGAAACTAATTGCCGAAACAATGGGTGTTGAAGTTCACAGTCACTCACTAGAAATATTGGGAATTTGCCGGGACTGCACGAGTGATTCGACTACTTGTTTTTGCAGGGGCGATGACTGCGAGTTAGATACGTCACAAGCAAACGACTGGGACTGATCGTCAGCTTTTACGAGACAGCGCCGTTCACCACCAACTCAGCAATCTCCCCGTCAGATAAACCCAGTACAGTCCGCAGAACTTGGCTTGAGTGTTCTCCAAAGGCTGGCGAGCGCTCCAGTTCAGGGGATCTCCCGTTGATACGAATAGGCTCTCCATCAATGAGAAGTTGATGATTTGGAGCGTCCGGTTGGCTGACGACTCTATAGTGATTCTTCAGGGGGCTTCGTTCAGCGCAGTCCTGCAAATTAACTACCGGAGCCGCTGGAACACCAGCAGCCTGGAGAATATCCGTCAATTCCCACGCGTCATATTGAGAAGTCCATTCACTCAAGATAGTCTCGATTTTGTCTTCCTGCACCTTCAGTTCATCTAGATAAAATGCGGGCGAGTTAAGGTCTTCAGACAGAGGCAGAACTATTTTCATCAGTGCATCCCATTGAGCACTCGACTCACACGCGATTGCTATCCAAGAATCATCGCCCTTGACAGGAAATACGTTGTGGGGACACGCGTTAAATGACCGATTCAAACTGGACGGTGGCACAGTTTCCTTGTCACGAAAACTAAGCCAAGGTACTCCTATAAATGACAACGCTGAGCCCATTTGATTCAACCAAATTTCATGTCCCACCCCTGTACTTCTCCGCTGTTCCACAGCAGCCAAAACACTCGCAGCTAAAATTTGAGGCGACGTGAAATCTGGATACGCACAACCAATACCGTGCGGTGGATCTTCGGGACGCCCCATTAGTTCATTGAATCCGGCTGCTGCGGTCAAATGTCCACCCATCGTCGGTTTGTCAGCCCAAGGTCCATCTCTCCCAGAACCGGGCAGATGTGCATAAATAACCTGCGGATTGTTTTTGCTAATTACTTCGAACCCAAGGCCAAGTCGATCGAGCACATGAGGTCGATAATTATTTATCACGACGTCAGAATTCTCAGCTAATTTACGAGCAATCTCTTTTCCTTGCTCTGTGCCCAAATCAAGTGATATCGACTGCTTTCCAGCATTCACATCATTAAACCAGTAACCGAGATTCAATGAATCCGTATCGGCTGGGGAGGGTCTCACACGAAAGGCGTCTAGTCGCTTTATAGACTCCACTCGGATAACTTCAGCGCCGAAGTTTGCAAGAATTCGGCCGCCTAATGGACCGGCTAAGACCCAACAAAAATCAAGCACACGCAACCCGTCAAGAGGTTTACCAGAATCAGTTGGCGTTCCCAAATAGGGCGCAGGCATGACGGGGTCAGGTATGCTCACGTCAGTTAATTCGGTCTCAATCTCATCTCTGTGCTCATCCAATTTTGGAGCTGGCTTTAACGGTATTGTTCTATTCAGATCGTCGAGAGGGCTTTTTGGCACATCAACTTCACGACCGTCCGGTAATTGCAATTCCCTGAACTGACGGGTGGCGAGAAAATGTTGCTCTTTTGCAACATCACCAAGACTATTCACTGGCATTGCAATCAGATCAAGACCCCAAGCTTCCTTAAGCAGCTGGTCTGACGTTTTAGTCCGTGTGAATGTTTCGAGCCTTTCACGTACATACGGATCTCTGTTGACATCCGTACGAACACGTTCCATCGCGAGGATGTTGTCCATCTCTTCACGACTAAATAAGCCTGAACTGGATAACCACTGAATCGAGTCCTCAAGATTATTGGGCTTCAGTCGTAACGCGACCCATCGGCCATCCGCACATTCGTAGATCGGAGGTGCTATCCCTGGTCGAGCAGGTATCCTGCGATCAATTTCCCAGAAATTGATGTTCGAGGTCTGGAGCACACTCATCGTCAGTGCCTCCTGAGTGGAAATTGATACCGAGGGGCCAGAAGATTCTGGATTTCTGTTTCTCTCTGCCAACGCAATGAGTGCCCCAGTGAATGCGTTTAATCCGGCCATAATGTGGCTCTGCTCACCAGGAGCTAGTGCTGGAGGACCATTGGAAGAGCCGCTTACATAGAGCAGCCCACTGAGCGCTGCGCTAATCAAGTCACCTCCTTGCCAATTTTTCCAATACGACTGATCGTCGAATGGTTTAATCTCCACTTCTATCAGTCGCTCGTTTACATTGTCGAAATCCACAAGCTCTCTCCACGCAGACAAAGGAGATGAGTTGTTACCCGTTGTGCTACCAAACAAAAAATCTGAGCGACCGACTAAATTTTCAAACAACTTCACGTCCGATTCGACACTCGGATCAAGCACTATCGATCGTTTATTTATATTGAGGTACAAATGAGTAAGGCCTGTTTCAATCGACGGCTCATCTTTAAGGAATGGGGCTCGCGAGCGCATTCTACCCCCTGTCGGAGGCTCAATTCGAATTACATCACCACCCATATCTGCGAATAGTCTCGTTGCAAAAGCGCCCGCCTCATCGGTGAGATCCAAGGCCCGTAGGTGAGTCAGAGGTAAATCATTATCCATTGAGTCCACACTGTAACTGATAATCATGGATTATCTCAAATTCCTGTTCCAACCATTAGTCGAGTTGCCCCATTTGGGAAATAAGTTGCAACGTAGGAATTCAACGTTAATATGAGCCGATACATAATCGGCAGTTAAACTAATCGACTAATACAGAACGAGGAGAATATGGGATATCAAGACATCACGGTAGAACGAATAGGTGATGACCAGAGCATCGTAAAAATGACGCTCAACCGACCAGAAAAATTAAATGCCTTAACTTTTCCGATGCTCAAGGAAATGCGGGAGGTATTTGAAGAAATACGTTTTGAACGCAGTGTGAGAGTACTTGTTATTACTGGTGCAGGCCGGGGATTTTGTTCAGGTATGGATCATGCCGGAGGTGCCACTGGCGACCATATCAACCCCAAGGACGGCAACCCTAATCCAGGAGCTCCAGATCCTGAGGGTGAACGAATGAATTTCCATCACGAAACGAAAACATTCAAAGCATTGAGGGAACTTGATATCCCCATAATTGCCGGAATTAATGGCCCGTGTGTAGGAGCTGGTTTTGATCTGGCTTGTCTCGCCGATCTCGCAGTGGCTTCTTCTAGTGCCCGATATCAGGTCGCCTATGTGAAGAGAGGACTGTATGCGGACCTAGGAGGCTTTTGGGCAATACCAAAAATCATTGGCTGGCGTTTGGCTATGGAGATGATGTTCACCGGCAGATTCCTCTCGGCCGAAGAGGGTCATGAAGCGGGAGTGACAAATTATTTAGTTGATGATGATGAATTCGATTCCAAACTCGAAGACTTTGCAAAAGAAGTAGCCTCTGGCCCCCCTATCGGTCAAAAAGTCGGCAAGTTGATGGCATACAAGACGATGAGTATGGACTATGAGCGGGCACTTGATCTGTCCGCCATGGTGCTACCGTTGGTTACCCTCTCTGATGATCGAGCCGAAGGGGTACGTGCCTTTCTTGAAAAAAGAGATGGTAGTTTCTCAGGATTCTAACTGAATTCACTCGCCTAGCTGGAGAGCCAACATAACTATGACAGAGCAAGCACATGAAACAAAAAGTCCGTCAATCTTAGAGGGTATCCGAGTCGTTGACTTAACGACCGGCAGCTTCAATTATGCCGGTCGTCTGCTTGCTGGTCTTGGAGCTGAGGTAATCAAGATAGAATCAACCGAAGGTGATCCTCTGCGACATTGGGGCCCGTTCCGAGACGACAAAAAAAATATTGAGACCGGTGGCAGACATCTACACTTGGATGCTGGCAAACGATCAATAGGTATCGATCTCGATAGCCTAGAAGGACAAACCTTAGCCAAGAATATTATTGGAAATTGTGACGTAGTTCTAGAAAGTTTCGAACCAGGGTATCTAGAAACTGTAGGGCTTTCCTTTGAATCTCTTGCGTCTTCTCATACCGATCTCATCATGGTCTCGATGAGCCACTTCGGACAGTCAGGCCCATATAAGGATTATCACGGCAGTGAGATAGTTGATGTCGCTATAGGAGGGTATCTCCGGCTCACTGGCGAACCTGACCGCGAACCTGTGAAGCCATACGATGACTTGGTAATACAGCACACGGCACTCCACGCAGCCACCGCGGCCGTCGTGGGTATCATGCATCGGGATAATACTGGAGAGGGAGATTGGTTCGATGTTGCTGCAATCGACGCGGCTCTTTTTCTAATAGGCGGCCCAACTCAGAGTTATTTTTTCAACGGGAAAGTTGCCCAGCGCAATGGGAATCGACTTTTATTCACTGAACCACAATATCTTTATCCTTCAACAATCAGGCCTTGTCTCGATGGATACGTACATGCTCACGGGAATAACCGAAATCAAGATCTACTTGCTGTTCTAATGCCTGACATAGGTTTAGAACCATTATTCGATACCCCGATGGGCAATGCCGACAAAATCGATGAACTCATGGATCTATGGCTCTCCACTAGAAATAAATTCGAAGTCGTCAGACTGGCCCAAGAACTAAGATTACCTTTTACCGAGGTACTCACACCAGAAGAAATATTGCAGGATCCTCATCTTGAGGAAAGAGGTTTTTTAGTAAACCTCAAACATCCGCTGGAGCCAAATCTTCTCCAGCCAGGACATGCGGCTCTAATGAGTGAAACTCCTTGGATTAATCAACGTGCTCCGTTAATCGGCGAGCATACTGATGAAATCCTGCAAACGCTTCTTGGAATCGATGAAAAAGAACGAGCAGAACTGCGAGATAAGGGGGTTATCGAATGAGTGCCCAGGCCCTCAACAAAATCAGAGTCCTTGAATTGACTACGGCCGTTGCTGGGCCGGTGGCAGGATGTGTACTCGCTGATATGGGGGCGGAGGTTATAAAAATTGAATCCCCTGGAGGGAGAAGCCTAAAAAGTCCGGGGGCTCCACCGCCGATTGAGGGAGCACCGGATCACCCCTATAACCGAACCGCTTTTTTTAACGAACTCCATCGCGGTAAAAAACTACTGTCGCTCGACCTGAAGCATGAAGATGGAAAGAATATTTTCTTGCGACTTGTTGAAAATGCCGATGTGGTAATGGAAAATTTCTCGCCAAAAATTGTTGGTCGACTCGGGATTGATTACGCAGAGTTAAAGAAAATCAAGAACGACATCATATGTGTCTCAATGCCCGCATTTGGTAAATCTGGTCCATACGAATCGAGAGCCTCGTACGGACCTGGTATAGATGCAATGAGTGGACTTTCGCATCTCACAGGGTTTCCCGATGGCAATCCTGGCAAACCCGCCCAATTTTATTGTGACCAGAATGCTGGCCTGACCGCAGCACTAACTGTGATGGGTGCAGTCAGACACAGAAACCGTACTGGGCAAGGACAATATATCGAGCTAGCAATGCTAGAAGGTGAAATGCAACTAATCGCGCCTGCCCTCATGGATGTGATGATGAATTCCAGATCGCCGAATCGCACGGGCAACAGACACGACAGGTTCGCCCCTCAGGGGGTTTACAGATGCAAAGGTGAGAACGAATGGGTTGCCATAACAGTCAGAACTGATGTCGAATGGCAGTCGCTAGCTAACCTAATCGGCAAACCTGAAGTTGCGAAAGATAACCGCTTCATTGATCTGGATGGGCGACAAATACATCACGAGGATATTGATAAACTAGTCGAAAACTGGACGCAGACCCTAACCCCGCAAGAGGCAGAAACGGCCATGCAAGGGGCTGGGATTCCAGCTGGAGCACTCCTTAACCTCAACGAAGCGTTTACCCATCCACAATTCCAACATAGGAACACACTAGTGCATGTCGAACACCCTGAAATGGGCACATTCCCGCACACACGTACTGCCTGGCGTTCAAAAAATAAAAATGAAGGGGTAGCCGGACCGGCGCCAACCTTCGGAAATGCAAACAAATATGTGTTGTCCGACCTTCTCAACTTCTCGCAAGAAGAACAACAGAAGTTAAAGGATCTTGGAATTGTCTCGGATGCGCCCTTAAGCTGACGCCAGGTCAGAGACAATCTGGAATAGACAATGAGAGGAGCATTGATGCCCAAGGGGAAAGTTTTGGCGTGGGTACTCTACGACTGGGCTACTTCCGGTTATGGCGCGATCGTTGGAACTTTTGTCTTCAGCGTGTATTTCACACAGGAAGTGTGGGACGGGGATGGTGGAACTGAAGCCTGGGGGATAATGGTAACTGTGACGAGCATATTCGTTGGTCTCGTTGGCGCTCTCCTAGGTTTGGTGCTCAATGGGGTCAGGACACACCGATTTGTCTTGGCATTATTCGTTCTCGTCGGTGGCATAAGCGGAGCGACTCTCATACTAATTAAACCTGATCCTTCATTCGCAATTCCAGCCCTCGTATTAGTAGGAGTCGGCAGTTTTTGTGTGGAAACTTCTTTTGTGCCGTACAACACTCTACTCAGGGTATTTGTCCCTCCTGAAAGAGCTGGTCGGACCTCTGCACTGGCCTGGGGACTAGGCTACGTGGGTGGTGTCATGTGCCTCGGAATAGCTGTCGGTCTCATGATGTCGGGTTTAATCCCTGATGACAATCTTCTGAATGTCCGGATTACTAGTCTTCTCGCTGCTGGTTGGTTACTAGTATTTGGCCTCCCAATCGTCATCGCTCTATATAGGCTACCGAGGGCAAGCCTCAACCAGCCGGGGTACGCCTCTGTGGGCCTTACAAAAGAAAGAGTCCTCAGCCTACTCACATACCGGGGTATGTGGAAATTCTTACTATCACGCCTGTTCCTGGCTGAAGGCCTAACGGCTTTGTTCGCGTTCGGCGGCATATTCGCTGCCAGTATCTACGGGTTCAGCACCGAAGAAGTCTTATTTTTTGCAATCGCTCTTAATATTTCAGCTGGAATCGGTGCAATCCCCGGTGGTTTCTTGGACGACCGGCTTGGACCACGTTTCGTAATTTTGGTCTCCCTGATTTGCCTAATACTATCCGGAATTGTGATTGGGCTTGTCGATCACAAGCTCACATTCTGGATCGTGAGTATATTCCTAGGCATGTTCATTGGGCCCGTCCAATCATCAGGTAGATCCTTAGCGGCTAAGAGCGTCCAGAAAGACGAAGCTGCGCAGCTCTACGGATTGCTGGGTTTCTCGGGTAGAGTCGTTTCATTCGCCGGCCCCCTTTTAGTGACACTGGGTATTGCCATCACAGGAACAGACAAAATTATAGTTTGGATTGTCGTTGCACTAATGACTGCAGCTTTGTTTGTTATGCTCACCACACCAAAATCTTTAGGAGAAATTGATAAGTCAAAGATTTCTGGAGAAACCTACTAGCTTGCAAAATATGAACAGGAGAAGCCCAAATGCTGAGTCTGAAAAATTATACCGTCGCCGTCCATGATCTGGATGAGGCCATCGAGAATCATTCGAAGCGTTTCGGTATGCAGAAAGTCGGAGATAGAGGATTCAATGATGTCGGAAAATTCGACTTTCAGGCGATGGGCTATGGAGATGCCACCTTGCTTCTCCTCTGCCAACCCACTGACGAAAGCCCCATAGCAAAACTGATGTCGGAACGGCAAAACGATTTCAACCCCCATGGCGAGGGGATGTATCTCATAGCGTACGAAACTGATGATGTTGATACCTTCTGCAAGCAAGTGGAAGAAAATGGTGGCAGGGTCACTCGTATCCCAGGCGCTGCCAATGCCTGGGTTCACCCTACGTCGTCACATTTTGTCCTTATGGAGATATTACCGAAGTCATAANACTACATTCCTAGGGGGAAATGAATATGACATGGGAACCAGAAATAGATGAAATCAATCGCAGGCGTGCCTTGGCCAGAGAGATGGGTGGAACAGACCGGGTTGCTCAACAACACTCGCTAGGGAAACTTACCGTCCGTGAGCGCATAGAAGCACTAGTGGATCCNAATAGTTTTCTTGAAAGAGGCATTTTAGGTGGAGTCGGCACCTACGACGATNATGAAAAACTCACGGATTTTGTGCCCAAATCAACAGTATTCGGAATCGGAAAGGTAGATAACCGACCGGTGTCAGTCACTGGTCAAGATTTCACGGCCAGACCGGGGAGCGGGAGTGCCGGTGCCAATGGGACCACAGTCACCGGAGGTCCGCGTACGATATCGGCGGAACATATATCACACGAAATGAAAATACCCTTCATCCGACTAATCGATGGATTTGGCGCAGATATACGTGCTGTCGGGCAAAAAAATAGAACGTATATTCCGAACGGCAACTGGAAACTGGAGCACGAATTACTATCGGAAGTCCCGATAGTCGCAGCGGCTCTGGGCTCGGTTGCAGGACTTCCTGCAGCCTGGGTTCCAGCTTCCCATTTTTCGATAATGGTTAAGGGCAAAACACAAGTNTTCGCAGCAGGACCGCCTGTCGTCAAGAGAGCGATAGGCTTGGATATCCACAAAGAAGATCTGGGCGGATATCAACAACATTCGCGCACGAGTGGAGTAGTGAATAATGAGGCGGAGGACGAATTGGATGCTCTTCAGCAAATCCGCCGCTTCCTTTCTTATCTACCTACAAATGTCTGGGAACTGCCGCCTCTCGGGGACGAGAGTGACCCGCGCGACAGAAAAGCTCACGAACTACGATCGATTATTCCGCGAGATCGAAATCGTGGATATAACCCGAGACAACTAATCGCCCATGTAGTGGATAAGAACTCTAGCTTCGAGCTAAGTCGGTATTTTGGTGGATCACAGATAACAATGTTTGCCAGGCTCAATGGTCGTCCGNTCGGCATTCTAGCGAACGATCCTATGGTACATGGCGGTGCGCAGGACGCATCNGCAGCAAGAAAAGTGGAAAAATTTGTAGACACCTGTGACACATTTCATCTGCCAATAATAAATTTTTCTGACCAACCGGGTTTTATGATTGGTCCCGCGGCTGAAGCTGCCGGCACCCTCAGAGCTGGGGTACGAACGGCAGTCGCGATAGGACAGGCAACCGTTCCATGGGCCACCGTAATTGTCCGAAGAGTGTATGGAGTCGCAGGTGGCGCAAGACAAGANAATTCTCACTTTAATTTTCAACTAGCTTGGCCATCAGGCGAATGGGGATCACTGCCAATTGAAGGAGGTATCGCTGCCGCATATAGACGTGAGATAGAAGCTGCTGAGAACCCAGAAGAGTACCGGCAACAACTGGAGGAAAAACTTATTTCCATCCGAGCGCCTTGGCGCACGGCAGAAGATTTGGATGTTGAAGATATTATCGNCCCTGCGGACACCCGACCAATGCTTTCAGACTGGCTTGATGTCGCCTACAAAGCGAACGAAAGATTGGTTGGTCCAAAGTCACGAGGCATGCGCCCGTAACTAATTAATCTTGGGCCAACTGGGGTAAAACCTCCCCAGAAAGAAGCTCTAGATATTTCACAACTTTTTCGTGGTCGATGCCGGGTGGTATGCGGAGAATAGTACCGTTAATTGGCACCTCGGCTTGACGGCGGCGATAGAAATCCACCGCTTGTTCAGGAGTACCTACAAATGGACCCGAAAGATCTGCCATCGACCGCATCTCCTCCGGAGTAGTAGCCGGTTCATGTCTNTTATCAATATTGGCACCATCGGCCACGGCAGCAGCNGCTCCCCACTCAGCATATTTTGAATACGANTAGAAGATATGCTCACGCGCATCTTCCCAACCCTGCTCNGCATCTTCGGACACCCAGAAATCACGACTATCAAATACTGGTATCGATGCAGGATCACGTCCGTATTTCCTCATAGCGGAAGCAAATTGTTCGTACACACCGGCACCTCCAACATAATGAAAGCCGTCTGCCTCGCGAGCAACACGTTCGATAGCTTTTCCACGAGACGCCCCTAACCAAATCGGGGGGTGGGGNGTCTGAATCGGTTTTGGCTGGACGGCAGCTCCCTCAACNTTGAAACGTTTACCTTNGAAATCAAATTTTTCNTCGGTCCAACAGCGCTTAATGATTTCNATACCCTCGTCCATCAAGGACGGTCGATTCTTCCTATTTACTCCGAAAATTGGATATTCCTCTGGTACATATCCAACTGCCATGCCTAGGATGAATCTACCATTCGACAGCACATCTACAACCGCGGCATCTTCAGCCACGCGGACGGGATGATGCATTGGCAACAGAAGTAGCCTGGTGCCTATAGTGATCCTTTCCGTCTGCACAGCTGCCGCTCCAGCCATCACTAATGTAGATGGACAATAACCATCTTCCGCACTGTGGTGTTCAGACATCCAAACGCTATCAAAACCTAATGATTCCGCTATACGGATTTGCTCCAAGGTTTCTTCATATACCTGCTGATATGGCTTCCGCCACTGCTCAGGATTTCTCATACCAAATAGCAGACCNAACTTCATAGTCCCCCCTAGAGTTGTCTGNCTAATCATAGCCGGATCATGTAGGCATAGATGATAGCCAATGTCTAGACCACNGCAGAAGAACCTCCATCAGCGTTTATTGCCGAGCCCGTAATATAACTCCCGCGATCNGATACTAAAAAAGTAATAAGGTCTGCAACTTCAGACGCCTCGCCTACTCGCCCGAGAGGCAATGATTTGCCGCGTTCAGCATACGCTTCTGCCAGATCAAGATCTGGAAATGCCGACTGAGTTGCACGATCTATCTGTCCACTCTTTATCAATCCGATACAGATGGTGTTCACGAGAATCCCATACTTAGCAAGATCGAGAGACATGGCTTTTGTTAATGCGATGCCGGCTGCTCGACTCACTGACGTCGGCAGGGANCCAGCCCTAGGAGCCTTCCCAGCAACCGCAGTCACATTAATTATGCGNCCGTGAGCGGACNTACGTAGAGCTGGCACNGCCAGTCTGCTACACCGAATGGCGGCCTTGAGTTTGAGGTCAAGGTCGTAGTCCCAGAGCTCGTCATCTACATCCTCGAAGGGCTTTGCGGCCGATTGGCCTGCGTTATTGATCAATATGTCTAATCCACCGAAACTTTTCTCAGCGTGAGCGATTACTGACGCTATATCNTCTGGTGCTGTGACATCAGCTCTCATACTCAACACTTCACCAGAAGCTACNTGCTTTATTTCGCTTTCTGCTGCGTTCAGTACATCCTCACTTCTCGAACATATGAGTACGTTCGCTCCTTCTCTAGCGAGCTCTAAAGCGGTGGCTTTTCCAATGCCTTGGCTNCCTCCAGTAATCACTGCCGAACGTCCCGTTAACCCCAAGTCCATTATTCCCCCTAATATTATTGCTAATCATTTTCCGACTGCAGTACACTCGGAATCACTAGTTAGTCTTTGGAGATAGTATGCCAACCTCACTCACAATAGAAAACACAATTGAAGCCTACTTATCGAATGAAGATAGTCCTGATATCTCAAATCCGATTCATTCTAGTGAAGTAGCCGCCACTTACGGATTCTCCGGGGCGCTCGTAGGAGGGGTGACCGTTTGGGGATGGGCAACAGAAACCATACTTGAGGCCCTGGGATCCGAATGGCTTTCGTCGGGCTGGTCAGAATTCTCCTTCAAACAGCCTACAATACCGGGAGACATCTTACAGGTTAAGGCTGTGCAGGTTGATGACAAGTCCGATGATGTCTGGGACATTACAATGACTAACCAGCAGGGAATATTAAATGTCTCAGGAAGAGTTGGCTTAGAAGAGCCTGCTTGGAGTAAGGACTTTCCTGTGTCTTCGTACATGGACGCGTCTGCTGCNCCACCGATCAAAGAGACACTCGACTTAGATANTGCCAAAATCAATAGTGATTGGACTCCACTGACNGTCGATTTCTCTAAAGACCTTGCGACCGAGTTTGCNTCTGAAAAGCAGCGAGCTGCAAATCCATTATTTTATGGCGAAGACGGTATAGCACACCCTGCGTGGGTAGCCGGATGGTCTGAACAACTCCTCAGGCATAATTTTGACATCCCTAGCTCTATCCACACCCGAAGCCAAATTCAACATCTCCGTCCGGTACCCGTTGGATCAAAAGTTACCGGAGGGGCCCGCCTCCTTGANGTATATGAACGCAAGGCCCATCATTTCGCACATTTCAATGTCATCTTGCAGGATGAGCAGGGACAGCTTTTATCGCGNATGGNACATTGGACTATNTTTCGGATAGCTACTGTTGCCGAGCGCGAAAAAATACTCTCCTGAGATCACTCAGTCGACGAAGGTCTTTCCTGTGAAGTGGGGATCGCGTTTCTCTATGAAAGCCTGTCGGGCCTCAATCCCATCTCCGCTCCCGAGCGTTTTACCGATATTCCAAAGCTCATAATGAAGTTGCTTTTCGTTGTCGATGCGAGTAGCAGCCCGTATAACACGCTTGGTACCACGTCCTGTGATCGGCGACACTTTTGTTAATGAATCTAAGTAGTCATGAAATCGNTCCTCGAATTCATCATCTGGAACACATTCGCTGACCATGCCCAATGATTTGGCTTCCGGGCCGGTCACGGTTCTATTTTCCAACAAAAATTTCATCGCCTGTTCGTAACCCAAGGCCTGAGTGAGAGTGATTGAAAGCCCACCGTCTGGCGAGCCACCTATTCTGGGGTAGCCTGCTAGAAGTCGAGCAGACTCAGCCATAATCCGGATATCGGTGCCTAAAGCAAGTGCCAACCCAGCACCTACAGCCACTCCATTTATCCCTCCGATTATGGGCTTATCGCACTCCTCACGTAAGGTATAGAAGAATCGGCTAACCCAACCGAAATCATCAAAATACCGGTCCTGCTCAGACATGGGGATGAAGCTATCCTGATTCTCCTGGATCGTCAGATCGAGTCCCGCGCAAAACGCGTCGCCAACACCAGTTAAACCTATCACCCAAACATTCTCGTCTAGCTGAGCTTTTCGAATCGCCTCAATCACTCCCCAAGCGAGTTCTAGCGAGGCCGCATTTTTCTTCTCCGGCCTGTTCATTTGAATTATTCGAACATGACCTCTATCTAATTCATTCACTATTTTTGACATATNCCCCCCGTTAGCTAGACTCTCAAAACATGCACCAACAGTCTCTCACAAAAATATAACTATGAGTTATCAAGGTATATTATTACCAATCTCTGCTCATACCACTAATGTCGTGTCACTTACCGATGTTTCTCTTTAATTTGCTAGCTCTTTGAGATAGCATGCCCTGAATGATCACATAGTATGTGAGTAACTTTCAGAATGTGATGTTATTACAAAGAAGAATTTCATCTAACAGGTTGGATAGAACGCCCAGTGACATATTACGGACAGTCGCCTGTGATATATTTCCTNTTAGGTTTATGAATATCTCTATTGCGACCTACCAACAACCAAAACCTCACGACCTCGCAAAGGACCGNCTAATTCGGACGGTCCAAAATAATGTGGTCAATAGAGCCTACTGTTGGGATTCGAAAGATAACCCTNCAAATTGGGATAGCTACCCCCTCCCACTGGGATATTGGCGAATCTTCAGCAGGAAACCAGCTTCGGACTACGAGGCATATGATGCTGATATNGAAACACTCACGTGTCGATCGTGTAGCTCTAAGACCAGTCTCGTTGCGGATACTACCGGATACACATGTAGTAGCTGCAATAAACATCTCATTGCGCCATCAAAGGAATCAGAAACTGAAATAGCTAGTATGCCAGACGGGTTTCTCTTCCTAACGTCGGAGACCATAACTGATGACTATACAGAAAAGCTGACTGACTGGGCGGAATTCATTCGATTCCTCGACTGGGCTCGCACGGCATACGACACATATATATACAGCCTTACCGGGAGCGATGACTCCTCTGGATCCCATGCTCTACAGGGNAATTCCGAGCTCGGACTACCCGGGGGTGAAGGTCTTTCANGTGAATCAATCCGTGAACTGATTATCGAACAGGTCAGAGCCAGGACAGNATCCGCTGTTCACTGGCTAACCACGGTCACAGTATCAGGGATGCTGCGAGTGACAAGCACAAGCCTATACGGAGCAATGCTGCAACAGGTACTCGAAGACCTTGAGTATGAAAGAGAATGGATCAGGTGCCTCGGTCCTGCGACGTCAAGAAGCGACGCTTGCACAAACGACGTCATCGCTGGTGGTAAACATAAGAGATTCTGTGGGCAGAATTGCTATCGCAAGTGGAGACGGGCTGGCGGTCAAATTCGTCCCTGGATGGACAATCTCCACCGCAATCCTAAACCAGTGTTCTCAGACAATAAAGATAAAGAACAATTGTCCTTCGATTTCAAGCCTTAACCTGCAGCAGGATAACGAGATAGTCTGTTTTCCTCTGAAGTCATGAACTCCAAGAGTACTGGTCGTCCCTTATCCATCTCGGCCAAGCCACGATTTATGGCTGGAACTATCTCCGCAGTGTCAGAAATTCTTTCTCCATATGCACCGAGCGCAGTAGCTATTGCAGCATAGTCACCGTAGAGTTCAGTAAATCCATATTTTTCAACGGCAGCCTCGTAACGTGCAGGATAACCAGACAAAACCTGATTGTTGAGTACGATAGTCATTACAGGGATATTAAGNCTCACTCCTGTTTCGATATCCATTCCTGCCATACCAATTGCTGCGTCACCCATGAAGTTAATAAAGGTCTTTTCGGGAGCGGCAAGTTTCGCTCCAAGTACTAGACCCAATGAATACCCTAACTGGGTCGAGTTACCCCATCCAAGATATCCTCTCGGAACAGTCGATTCCCAGAACGGGATCAACTGGTCACGAGGGTGTCCAGAATCATGGGTTACGACCGTTTTATCTCGATCAACAGTGTGCATTAGATCCCAAATTATCCGATAAGGATTTATTGGTGTCTCNTCAGAAGTNAGNAGAGGCATCCACTCCTCTAACCATTCATTTCGCACGCTAGCAACTTCCGCACGNATATCCNCATGCTCAACGCCAGCTCCAGAAGTCTGCGCATCTATCTCTTCAATTAATTGTCTCAACACTAATTTGCAATCACCGATAATAGCATCTGCAAGATGGTGTTCTTTATTGAGGTCGTTTGCGTCGACAGTAGTTTGAATTAATGTCTTCTCCTGTGGGATACCCATTGAAGCCAGATTCGTAGTGAAACTCACTCCGACACCAAAAATTACGTCAGCATTATCTACAAAATGTCTGGCCATNTTTGTCACNGTATTTCCGGCAGCCCCGAGTGCTAGTTCATGATTTTCNGGGAAGGCACTCTTCCCGGAATTAGTCGTCGCTACCGGGGCATCTAGCAATTCAGCAAGTCTTACAAGTTCGTCGCTAGCCTGGGCCCAAAGAACTCCCTGACCAACATATAGTACTGGCCGTTCAGCGTTGATCAGTCTGGAGGCGACTGACTTAACATCTGCAGGATCGCCGGCACTCTTGATGGATCTAACTGGCGTATAGGTAACAGGGTTCGCGTCAATTTGCTCCATAGCCACGTCTGATGGCACCTCCAGAAGTACGGGCGCCCCCCGTCCTGTTCTCAGAAATGTATGAGCCCGCCTGAGGAATTCAGAGATACGACCTGTCTGATTTATCTGCCCGGACCACTTTGTAATTCCTTTGTAGTTAGCAACGGCATCGAAATCGGGGTTGGAATTAATCCTTCCACGTACTGTGCCTCCCGGTATCACAAGAATTGGAACAGAATCGGCATAAGCGTGAGCTATGCCACCGTAGGCGTTCTCGATACCCGGTCCCGCTTGTGTAACGACAACTCCATTTTTTTCTCCGTTAAGCATTCTCGTATAGCCATCAGCCATATTCACAGTTGTACGTTCAGTTCTCGACATAACTGGACGAATACCTGCCGCTGCACATGAATGGATAAGTTGATTATCTGGGTAGCAGAAAAGATATTCTGCTCCTTCTGCTTTTAGGATTTCTGCAATTGCATCGTTTCCGTTCATATCCAGTAAATCTCCTCAGCTACAGGGCGTGTATTTAATCAGTTTCGAAGTCATTACAACATGAATCTTTCTGAATTGCCAGTTTCATAAGTGATTTTGCCAACTATTACAGAAACCCCTGAAGTCTGACCAAAGAGACAGGATGTTTAGTAGTATTATTCAGCTGAACTGAAGAATAAAAAAAGTTAAGGTAGCACCGTAGCACTCTAGAAAGAGAGGACCTCATGGCGAGCAAGATAGTGGTCTTGGACGGGTACACTCTGAATCCAGGCGATATCTCTTGGTCGGGATTCGAGGCGCTGGGGCAGACTACGGTTTATGACCGGACTTCTCCTGAAGAGACTATTAAGCGCGCATCAGGATTTGAATATGTGCTTACGAATAAAACTGTTCTATCCCGTGAGGTACTATCGGAATTACCNGATGTTAAATACATTGGAGTCCTAGCCACGGGCTACGATAATGTGGACATTTTGGCTGCAAGAGAGCAGCAGATAGCAGTTACAAATATACCTACGTACGGTACTGATTCGGTAGCACAACATGCTACAGCACTCCTCATGGAACTGGTTCGCCAACCAGCTCTCCATGCAACTGCTGTGCGAAATGGAAAGTGGAGTGAAAGCCCTGATTTTTGTTTTTCGCTATCACCAATCAGTGAGCTCTCTGGGAAAACTCTAGGGATAATCGGTATCGGACGAATCGGACAGGCCTTTGCGCGTATCGGCAAGGCGATGGGAATGAATATACTGGCTCATGATGAATTTCCTCCCGCAGAGGCAGCTGTCAGCGGTCTGGAGGTCGAATTCACAGATATGGACTCTGTTTTTAAACGTGCAGANATAATCAGCCTGCACTGCCCCCTGACCGACAAAACCAAACATCTCGTTAACAGCAAAAGACTTTCGATAATGAAAACTGATTCTCTCCTAATAAATACGAGTCGGGGCCCTCTCGTAGACAATGAGGCATTGGCTAACGCGTTGAATACGGGGCAAATCGGTGGTGCAGGACTGGATGTACTGGATGTCGAGCCTCCGCCTATAGATAACCCATTGCTAACAGCCGCTAATTGTTTAATAACACCTCATATTTCTTGGTACTCGAAGGCATCGAGAGAACGACTTATGGATATAGCCGTCAAAAATCTAGAGAATTACATCAGTGGCAAATCGACTAACGTAATCAACTGAACTGGTTCCACCCAGCAGGATACTGATTCCTTTGATTTCATTGAAATCCCTGGATACTAGGTCTCGCTATGCAAGATGCCCCTCAATTTCCAATCGAGTGAGTATCCTAGAACCAGCAGAGGCGAACGGACCTGACTTGCCCCCAGTAAGATTGGTCAGGAAACCTGACTCCCGCAGGCGCTCAACAGTTCTCTCCACGGACGCCCAGTCCTTCTGCCAAATGCCAATGGTACCGATAGGGCCTGTAGNTCTGACATCTGGTGGGGTTCCGGCAGTAACTACGCGCATACCTGTCACGGATCCTGTTTTCTCGAAAAGATCTCCAACATACGGTTCAGCGTATCTCCGCAAAGATTCATAATCAGAGGAATTAATGCCAAAGTGAAATTCATGTAGGATCGTATATTTCTCCAGTTCAAACGGGTCCATCTCCCAAGACCAGCCAAAAATGCCTACAATATCGCTGGTCCAACTGCTCAGTAATTCGAGCCCAGTCGAACCTGGGCGTTCTTTGATTTCTTGTAAACGCCTGTGATTNCGCTGATGCTTTGATACCTCTCCAAGATGTGCATAGCTGTCAAAGGTAGCGATCAGCTCCAAATTCCCGTAGTTACTCCCAGTTTGTTCGAACATNACNGAAACATTCGAAGCACCCGAATCAGCNTAGAGTGTCCTGAGCTCGAGAAGAGTGTCCAATGAGTATTTTTCAACCTCAGGCTTAGGTTTTCGAAAATAGAGCGACCTATGAATACGCACAAAATATCCTTTGACATCGAACTGNCNGCGATCAGCCAACTGAACAAAACTGACACTGGCCGAAGTGTACGGTTCAACATATATATTGTCTATATTGTTTATCGAGAAATATAGTTTATAGTCATATGAGTGGCTTAGTCTCCACAAAGAGTTTACCGNCTGATGAGAACGAGATGATACTTCAACAANTCAAGGTGANCCNTGATATAGCGCTCAAAAATCTCGTCTTGGGATCGCTGTCAGATATAACACGGGATCAGTTATTGGAAGAGGCTAAGTGCATTGAGCTTAGAAAAGGCACTGTTCTCCTAGAACAGGGACAGGTTTCCAATTCGGTTTACTTCCCCACTTCAGGACTCTTGATAGGTATCCACGAGGCCCATGACGGCACTTCTATTGGGAATACAGTGCGAGGACGAGAAGGTGCGGTCGGCGCTATACCTACGGCGCGAACCCTGCATCCTAAACGGACAGGGGCTATGGGGCGATTAGTGGTTCAGCTACCGGGCGAAGCCATAGTAATTGGCAAATCCCACTTCGCCAAGATATTAAATGATTCATTCGAACTTCTGCGAGTGACTCTCGCGCATGCAGCAAATGTTATAAAGTGGCATGAGGAAACTCAAAACTGCAGTCGCCACCANCGTATAGAAAACCGAATCGCTTATTGGCTATCCCTCCTCTTTTTCTATAGTGGTGATGACTCNATACCAACGACCCATGCAGCAATCGCAGAGGTTCTAGGAGTTAGAAGAGAATCGGTCAGTATGGCTCTCAGGAAGTTTGAGGAACGAGAATTCATTAAAATGGAGAGAAGTAAATTACAGTTGCTTTCTCCAGAGTTGATGCGAAATTATTCGTGTGAATGTGAGACAACTATTTCNGATCTTGCAGCTCTGCACGCNGCTGGCCAGTTAACTTTAGANACAAAATTAATTGGTTCATNTTAGTCCTTAGTGAAGTCTNAGGCGGCTCGGTTGGCTTCGATTGATTTGATCGAGTTGAACAAGATTCTCGATTAGGTAATATAAATTAAGGAGCGCCTTGAAGGATTCGAATCGCCTACCCTAATCGATCATGCCAGCATTACGTAATCGTACCTTTCCATTGCGATATTGATACATAACTCAACATCGTCGACCAGAAGATAGCGCTCTTGTACGAGCTTTTCGGCGGCTTCTCGAATGAGTCGACGATAAGTCTCACGCCCACCGTAACGTCGCTTGATCTCAGCTACTCCAAAAAACTGGGTGGACCCCACATATTCCACCAGTTGACCGACACCACCAGACCTAGGATGGCGTGGGTTAAACCCAGTGTGGGTACCAATCGGTACGCTGATATCGGGCATTGCAATACCAGCTATCTCATTGCCNTCTTCGTTAACTGACGAAACGATGGATTCGTATGGCTTACCAATCGGGTTAGACGGAAGCCAAGCAACGCCTACCTCAGCTGTGGAGCCAAGNTCAAGTGGACNGATTCGATTCAATTCAGTTGAGGTAGGAAGTGCCAGACCTGCAATCTTGGCNAGGGACCCCAACAGCTCAGAGCGTGTAACGGCTGTCCCATCAGATAGCCGTGGATAGCTACTAGCTGGCGGTTCTAGGTCATCTTTGACCCATGCGAGCAGATTACTCAACGCCGCCCGAATGAGTGGTCGATAGTCAATAATATTCAACCCATTGCCAGTGGGACCATACTTACTCTCACTCAACAGNGGCAACGTTCCGGCTGAATGCTGGGTCGATGCAAAGAGATACCGCCGCACGTTATCTGGTAATGGCACGTCTGCCTCAGTCTGCAAATCAACATGAGTGAGACCAGCATCCCCACGCCAGTATTCAGCCGAGGTGTCTGTATAGAAAATCTTTGGCACACCACCGCGCTCGCGTTGTGCATCTAAAAGGCCAGCAGTAGCACCGGTCGGATCAGTTTGTNCGTCATCTGCATACGGGAACAAATGACCAAAGCTCGGGGTCGGCTGGACAGAGGGCTGTGCGTAACGATGGTTAAATTCTCCACGTCGCCCTCCTGCGACATGCACTAATAGTCCATCGAACGCCTGTTTTTGTTCCTCATCTACGTTCAGTCCGTTATACAGAAAGGTACGTAAAAAACGACCACACTGAGATAGGCCTTCGCCAATTACATGCTCCACGGGGTTCACTGGGCTTGTCGACCCTTTTAACCAAACCGCAAAATCTCGCATTGCAATCAAACCAGTGCCCACAACCGGACACTGAAGCGGAATGTACAGAAGGTCATAGATCTTGCCAGCTTGAAACCCTTCGTCAACACGCACGCGGTCTTCCTCAAGTGTCCAGCGGTCACGTGGTACTAGGGTAGCTGCACCATATGGCGTATCGCGCACTAGGAGCTCAGCATCTGGATCATTCAAGATCGCTGGCGGGATCGTCACATGGTTTGGTCCTACCCCTACATGCTGATCTGTCAACAATAGTTCGTCCTGATTCACTGGAACCTGAAATCGCAACTGCATGCGCCCTCCATCTGGTTCAGTGACGAGCGGGGCAGATAGGCCCATTCGGCCTGATTCACGAGGCACATCACATTGCCAGCCGCAAAAAGCGACCGTCCACCCATGTCGCAGCAAATACCCATCACCTGCTTCGATCAAATGTGGATCTTCCGGAAACGAAGTGAGATTGAACAGTCGGGGTGCCACGCGGCCGCCACGGTTTGGCACGTCGAGTAACGCGGCACCATTTCCACCTTCGAGAGGGGCAAGAATAGTGAAATCACCACTGAACCTAACCAACCCATCTCTATCGCGGGTTGCATTGCCTAAATCCACAATGAGTGCATTAGCAGAATCTTCTGGATCCACCGCGTACTGTACGATCCCATCAATGCGCTCGTACACCAGGCCATCACCAAATTTCTGCCCACCGCAATACAGATCACGTGAATGGATATCAATATCGGTGACAGGCATGGTACGGGTCCCTTCGTAGATTGGAAGGAGGATATCACTCATGTGTCCGCAGACGCGTGACACTGGCGTTTTTATAAATTAGGGTCTCGCCTGAGAAATCGCCAACAGAATCTCACTAGCCGACATCGACAAAGGACATTTAACCACCACCGCGCTGAGCTTTCCTCATAAAGGATTCCATTATCTGATGTACCACATGGCCTTCAGAGCCCTCAATAACAAGATCGAACTGGGTGAGATTCATCCGAGGACTCCCTTTCACTTTAGCTTTGTGTTGGCTCCAGTCGGCACTCCATGAATCACCAGTCACCCGCGGCAAATCATCCGTTTGTTTCTGTATCCGTCCTCCCAGCTCTTGAAAATATTCTTCGATCAACCATTCAGGAAGACCTCTTATAGAGATTTTCGATACTACTGATTCCGGACCGGTCAGTGCACCTCCCGCAACTGGTGGGAATATATCCAAGCTGTCACCATCACTTATTCTGGTCTCGATCCCGCTTAAATGTCTAATGTCCCGTCCATTGACCATAATTGCAACAAATGATCTGATATCTCCGTCCTCACCTAAGAGTCCAACACGAAGATCCGGATGTTGCTCAAATACCTTCTTGAGAAGTTCTGATACGGTTGAAACGTTTTCGACAGTCAGGTTTTTATTTCCGCCGACAAGGTTGCGGAACGTAGCGTAAAACTTAACTTGGATCTCGATCGGATTCGGCATCCAAAGACTAACTAACTAATAATTCCCAGCTCCTCTAGCTTGGATTCAGGTACCACCCCGTCCTCCCAGCCTCGAGCGGCATAATATTCAGCCTTCATTTCATCAAGCTCCACCACCGATTCACTCGCTGGGCCTGAACCAGGTTCCGTAAGATATCTTTCGGGCAAAGAGTCGTCTGACCCATCGAATCCACACATATTGTTGTAATGGCGCTCTAGGTTATAGACACGTTCCCCGACCGTCATTACCTCATCGGCAGTAATAGGCGCACCTACTATCGCTTCATACTGAGCCGCATATTCTTCAGCCCCTTCCGCGAAAGCTGAAAATTTACAAAGATCTAGTGAATCACTAAAAGCATGCAAATCTTGGAATATCTTTAGTAATTCTCCCTTTCCTTCCCAAGCCAATGGGTCAGTCTTTACTGGGATACCCAACACCTCTGACGCTGGCGTATAACCCCTTAAATGACACGCTCCGCGGTTACTTGTAGCGTAACCAATTGCCTCACCTTTTAACGCTCTCGGGTCGTAGGCAGGGACCGATTGACCTTTCACGGCCATAGCTATTTCTGGATGACCAAATTGTTCAGCTCCACGCTGAGTTCCTTCAGCTAATTGATCACCCATACCAGAGCGGAGCGCAATTTGTTCGGCCGTCTCAACCATGCCGTCAGTATCACCCCATGCAAGCCCGGCTCCGGACACATACTCACGCTGAGTAGCTTCCATGTACATCGAAATAACATTGCCAAGCTCGATTGCATCCATACCAAAGTCGTTGCATTGATCGATTAATTTTGCTATCACCCGCGGATCATCATTATCGCAATTTGCCCCAAGAGCCCAAGCTGGTTCGTATTCAAGTGACTCCATCTTCAGTCCAGCGTAGGGGCCATCCTTGATTTCAACCTCGATCTTGCAAGCAACAGGGCACGCATGGCAAGTCGGATCGCTGGAAAGTAAGGTCTCCCTTACTGTCTCACCACTGATCTTCTCGGCTGAGTCATATTGTGTTTCCTGTGAGTTCTTCGTACCCACGCCACCTAGGGCATTAACGGGATTCATGAGAACGTTCGTTCCATAGATGGAAAGACCACCTGTACGTGGACCGGTTACCTCACTATCGAGGATGGTCTTCAGCGCCCGCTTATGGGCGACTTTCCATTTTTCTCGGTCTTGTGGTCGAGGCATCGCCTCAGTCGCCTTGACTACCACCGCTTTCAGATTTTTCGATCCTGCTACGGCTCCAGTACCACCCCGTCCGGCTGCTCGGTCATCCTCATTGATGATCGAGGCGAACCTTACGCCGTTCTCTCCCGCTTGCCCTATTGTCATAACTGACAAAGGGGTACCATATCGGCCCTGTAACTTTTCAACTGTCGAGTGCGCTCCCTCTCCCCAAAGATCGTCTGCCGGCCGTAGTTCGACAATGCCATTTTCAACATACGCATATACCGGCGTCTCAGCCTTACCTACAAAGAGCAAACCGTCAAATCCAGCCCAGCGTAGTCTCGCTGCGCTCCATCCCCCCATGTGACTATCTGTCACAGTCTGAGTTAAAGGGGATTTAGTGACGACTGCCAGTCTGCCACTCATTGTGGCCTGAGAGCCGGTTAACGGACCGTTCATGAATGCCAGCATATTATCCGGACTCTCCGCGTCGACCGTCGGTCCATTATCAAATAGGTACTTTACCCCGAGTCCGCGAGCGCCAATATAAAGTCTGGCGTCCTGTTCATTGATCTCTTCGTAGGAGACCTTACCAGAGCTCAAATCAACTCTGGCAATCCGATTTGCATAGCCACCTAACTTCATAATTCACTCCCTCAATGTAAATACAAACATCGGTGCTCGATGTGCTCACAGTATATGGATAATTCAAAAATTTTGTTGAGTCAGCGCGCACATGCTGCGAACAAAAAGAGTTTCCTGTTAACACTGAAAAATCGCTATGCGTAGAAAGCCTTGATATATATAGGCTTTAGTGATGTATGGTGCGCCCGGGAGGATTCGAACCTCCGACCTCTGCCTCCGCAGGGCAGCGCTCTAATCCACTGAGCTACGAGCGCGCTCAGTAATGATAATACCCTGACTGCCTTACGACACGAGATCAACTTTGTGGTGCCGAAGGTGAGACTCGAACTCACACGAGCGTAAGCCCACTACGACCTGAACGTAGCGCGTCTGCCAATTCCGCCACTTCGGCATTAAAGATCGAGATTCGGTCGTTCTTTACGAAGGATCAAATAATATCATCGCGGGCTAATTGCACCAAATCATTTTTTGAAAAGCCTAGCTCGCTGTATACCTCTGAATTGTGCTCCCCTAGCAATGGCGGGCGTCGGGACATCTTCACTTTTGACGCGCTGAATCGATACGGTGCTCCAGGGAAGCGGACTTTCCCGTCGTACTCGGGCAGCTCACTTTCCCACCAAAACTCTCTCTCATCCCAATGAGGATCACTCAAATTGTCCTCCGGGCTCCTCACAGTTCCCCACGGCATGTGAATGCCCTGCCCCCCACGATATACTTCTTCGGCTGTGAGGGATTTTACAAAATCTGTGATAGTTTCCACAATCCTATTCCTTGCACCGGGATCGAGTCGTGGGTCTTTAAAAAGCACTTCTTGATAGATAGGGTCATGCATATCCCCACTCGCGTCGTGTTCATCCATCCAATTAAGTAAATTAGCGAATACCTTACTATCCCGAGGAACACCTCCACCCATCAGTAATACATACTGATCATCGGTCGTCAAATGCTGCCATGCGGGAACTCTTTGCACCGAAGCATGTCGACCTGTTTGTCGTTGAACGAGTTGTCCGAGGTAGGCCCAGTTGGGAAAAGAACCCTCCGTAGTCGCTGATATGCACTCGTGGGCCGATACGTCCAGTAAGTGACCAACACTGTCCTCGCTAGACGTTCCCAACCAGAGGGCTGCGAGCACAGCAGTTATGGCATACTCATTACTTATATTCATAGAATGAAGTCCATCAGGACGTATCGGTGGCAGGTCATGATCATCATAGCCGGTACTCATCATCGGCCCGCCAAGTGCCATTGATACGAGATCGTTCCATGGCCAATCTTTACGCGGTCCAGTTAACCCGAATGCAGTGATAGAACACCAAATCAATTTCGGGTTTTCTTGCAGTAATTTATCATGACCACAATTCCTATTGTTAAGAATATCTGGACCAGCACTATCAATCACAATGTCAGCTCTAGACACTAAATCACGGAACATTCGCTGACCGCGGGCACTGTCTAAGTTCAAGGTAACTGAACGTTTGCTGGTATTACGTGCGGCAAAGGCAAGTGATCTATTCACCCCGGGTTCATCTCCGACAAACGGCCCATGACCTCTTGAGGCGCACCCTACCTTTGGTACTTCCACCCGAATGACCTCTGCACCCGCATCTCCCAGCAATTTACCGGCCACTTCACCCCAGTCACCTACCTCGAGCACATTGAGACCGGCTAAGGGGCCATTGGATTGAGTGTTATCTTCAGACATCCCGAGAATCATAGCCCGAAATCTTACTGAGTGTGAAATCAATGTGACTAGCGGTCTGTTACTTCCCGTTCCAAAGGCAAACCCCTAGCCCATCGGTCGAAATCACTCAGAAAATACTCGTCAGCACGCTCTGCATTGCCTAAAGATGGAGACGAGTCATGAGGAGTCAAAATCAAATTTGGAGCATGCCAAAGGTCAGAGCTCGACGGCAGTGGTTCCTCCTGTGTCACATCAAGATAAGCACCTCCAATTTGCCCGCTACGTAGGTGTGTTAACAAAGCATCTTCATCAAGCATGGCGCCTCTTGCAACATTCACTATGAAGGCACCACGCGGAAGTCGACCCATCACCTCATCGCTGACAAGCCCATGGGTTTCAGCAGTGAGTGGAGCAGTAACAACCAGCCAGTC
>PBOW01000018.1 GCA_002725365.1 Chloroflexota bacterium
TCAGATGCTGGGACTTTCTTAGATCCCAGCTGCTGCACCCTTTGAAGAGTGATGCTGCCGCCGATGACAGACACGTCTACTCCTTGATCTGTAACCGACAGGACGGTTCCTGGGACATCCTTTACCCCACCACCGGGTAGGTAGGAGCTTCCGAATAATTTCAGCGTCGAGCCATTTAGACTGGCTGATGCCCCCGGTTGCGGGTCACATCCCCGGATAGTGTTATGTACCAATTGTCCATGGGCACTGAAATTAATGACCCCATGCTCTGGCTCACACGGGCCTTCATAAGTGGCAATAGTTTCGTCCTGCACGATACTCGGGGCGTCACCGGTCCTGACTAGACCTACGGCCTCTGTAAGTGCTTCTACTCCCATTGGATACAATCTGTTGAAATATATACTGCCCACAGTGTCATCAGCTTCGATAGGAGTGCGTTTTTGTAAGATGACTGGGCCGGTATCAATTCCTTCATCGACCCAGAAAATTGTCAATCCCGTTTCTTCTCGTCCTTGTAGGATGGCCCAATTCATTGCAGCTCTCCCTCTGTGCAGCGGAAGAAGGCTGGGGTGATACTGAATCGCACCATGTGTTGCCGCGTCAAGTACATTCTGCCTAACTATGTCTGTAACAAAAGCAAACACGAGTAGATCCGGCTGCCACGATAAATATTCGTTGAATTTTTCTTCATTTCGTAGTTCACGGGTGAAGATGTTTGGAATACCGGCATCTTTCGCTGCATCATCGAGAGGGTCACCTTTGCCGTCTGCAATTTTTGGTGTTGAAACACCTACCACGTTCTCACCGGCCTCCCGAAGGGAGTCAAAAACATCTTTACCAAATGCTTGTTGCCCAAACACTACGATTCGCATAATTACTTCAACCCTCCGCTACCCCGGCTCAGACCGTTACTGCCCTCATAGTACCGGATCAAAAGCATGAGGGCACAACAGGAGCATCTACCAGTGCATTCATTAATTGTTCAAGTGCTTGACCATGAACGGCTGACATCCTCCCGGTCGGGCCACCGGCTGATCCGATTGCAAATACGGCAAAACTCAGGAACATACTCGTCACGTAGAGATCTGCCATCTCCTGGGTGGACATGACAGGAATTCCGTNTTTTTCGAGCGATACNCGGTAAGTATCAATCAGGCTTTGGTGATTTGCCTTGTAGTCGTTTGGGCTAAGGCTTAGGGTCAAAAAATAAGCTAAATCGTAGACGCCACTGGCGATAGATACGAATTGCCAATCAATAGCAGTCACCTCGCTGCTAAACCGGTCTAGAAAGAGATTGTCCGGCCGAAAGTCTCCGTGGATCAAAGTGGAGTCATCAGAACAAATGCGTTTCAATAAATCTGGGTATGTTTCAACAGCGCGGTTGATTAGAGGTGTTAAANGTATTGGAATATCTGATTTCNTTTGTAACATTTCCCAAGCNTGCGAAAAGGCGTTTTGGACCGGTTGGGCGTTGTGTAAACCGACAGTAGTCTGCGGCAGCCAGTCCAGTCTATGCAGTAACTCAGACCCCCAAAAAATAGAATGGAAAGAGGCTAAAGCGCGCACAATTGTGGCTGCTTCGCTTGCTTGATATCCATCTAATTGATTCCCCTGATCATTGGCCGATNGAGCTTCAAGAAGAATTAGATGGCCATCCCCTTCGGGAAGATGTTTGAAATTATTGTATAAACATTTTGGAATGCCCATTTCGGACTTTGAATCAATCGATTGAGAGAATTCATTGTAGAAATTGATTTCTCGTTCATACCAACGTTGGAAAGTAGCCACTGGTAAGGGCGTAGCGGGCGTGGATTTGGCAATTATTTGAGTGGGTCCTTCGCCATCTTCGTAACCAATATTCAGGAGCGCTACCTCACTGTTCACTCCTTTCATTTCACCTATCTCTTGACTCACTATTTCCCTCACCGAAGTGAGGCCGTCGATTAATTGCTGGTCTCGGAGAAGCTTTGTCAACCATCTTGGCGTTAGCTCGTGATAGGTGAGGGGAGCGTTAATGGATTTCAATTTCAACCGTCTTAATTATTNNCAATTCGATTACAGAGTATACGCCTCCACTGATATTAATCCTTACACATGTACACAGGTGCCAAGGGCGCTATATTTACATGTGTTTTATCTTTAAGGAAATGACCTTGCCAAGTTCAGTCCCTAATAACTTTGAGTTACCTGTTGACCGCCATGTGCTTTCGAATGGCCTCCGAGTTCTCCTGCATAAAGATTCCTCATCTCCAGTCGTATGTATAGCCGTTTATTATCACGTGGGCATGCGGTCGGAGCCAAAAGGCCGCACAGGATTTGCTCACTTATTTGAACACTTGATGTTCCAAGGATCTCAGCAACTTGGCAAGATGGAACTTGTCTCCCAGGTGCAGTCGGTTGGTGGAACACTTAATGGCTCTACTCGATTTGACTTTACAAATTATTGGGAAGTTGTACCGTCGCATGCTTTGCAACTCGTACTGTGGATGGAAGCCGACCGGATGCGCGGACCCAACATTACTGAAACTGAGTTAGCGAATCAACGAGACGTAGTGAAAAATGAAATAAAGGTGAATGTACTAAATCGACCATACGGGACATTCCCGTGGCTCGATGTGCAGGAACATGCATTCGACAATTGGCATAACAACCATAATGGATATGGGGATATGGTTGATTTAGATGCGGCAGATTTGCAAGATGTCGAAGAGTTTTTCTACCGCTACTATTCGCCTCGCAACGCAGTTCTTTGTATTGCTGGTGATTTTGAAACCGAAGAAGCTCTTGGCTACGTTGAGAAATACTTTGCCGATATTCCTGCTCAGGAATTACCGGTGCCGGTGGATATTTCCGAATCTGAGCGATCTCAGGAGAGGAATATTCATAAAATCGACAAGATGGCATCTCGGCCAGCCCTGGCGGTGGCATACAGGACACCTGAGAGAGGCACCAAGGAATTTTACGCCCTCGGTTTACTGAATTCTATTCTGACTGTCGGCGATGATTCTTTATTACGACAACGACTTGTGCGCCAAAAGGGATATACCAGTTCTGTGTCAGGATCGATGAATTTCCTTGGCCATATGCATAATGCGGAAACGCCACTAGTACATACCACGTCA
This sequence comes from Chloroflexota bacterium, assembly GCA_002725365.1. GTDB lineage: Bacteria > Chloroflexota > Dehalococcoidia > UBA2979 > UBA2979 > UBA2979. The sequence continues at coordinate 3,123 of PBOW01000018.1, forward strand.
CTTATACATGATCAGGATGTGAATCCTGATCAAATTCTCNATGACATCGATGAGGTAATCGCATCGCTTAAATCGAATGACTTTGATGAAGACTTGCTGTTAAGAGCAAAGACGAAGGTAAGGTCCGGGTTGTACGGGTTACTATCNGGATCAGGATATCCGAGATTTGGTGTGGCTGACCTTCTTTCTTCATTTGAACTGCTCGAAGGTAACGCNGAGAATGCATCTGATATTCCAAGACGGTTCGATGAGGTCAGTGCTGACGATCTAGTCCGAACTGCCTCGAATTACTTCGTCCCCGAAAACAGAACGATCATTAGACTCGAAGCTGGAGTTTCACCATGAGTGATGCGTTGCCTCCTCGNCCAAAACTTGGTGACATTCGTCCTTTNGAGGCAAACCCGAGAGAGATAAATAAGTTAGATAATGGGATGGAAATATCTTCCTTCGCTCTCGGTCGGGCACCACTCGTCTTCATTAGGTTGAATATTCGAAATCATCGAGTCTTTAACCGAGAGTCGATTTGGCTTGAACGATTCTCAGCTCAATATTTAAACGAAGGNGGTGCGGGNTCATATGATGCTGATTCGCTTGCTCGGGAATTCTCGTCGATTGGCGGTCAATTACATATTTCTGCCGATGAGGCAGCTACAAATTTTTCCACAACAGTACCTTCTGAGAATCTTNCGACTGCGTTGAACCTACTTGGACTCGCAGTGAAGGAACCAATATTCCCTGATCAGGAGGCAGAAAGGATACGCGATAATCTCCTTCGAGAGCTGGAACTGTCCCTGGATCAACCTCAGGTGGCGGCTGCACAGGGATTCCGTAATTTGGTTTATGGTGACGATCACCATTTCGGTAACCTGCTGCCGCAGAGAGAATATCTCCAGGAGTTCGGTCGTGGCGATGCTCTGAATTATTGGTCAGAACAACAATCAGCAGACCGCGCACATATCTATGTTTCAGGCCAGTTCGACCAACAAGTATTGATAAATGAAATTGAGAGCAATTTTGCAGACTGGAAAGTTGGTGAGNTCGCATTAGGTGAGCTGGATCCAGCTGTTGAGAACCCCANAACACGATTGTTCAATCGAGATCAAGCGGAGCAGTCTACTATCTATATCGGACTCCCGGTCACTTCCCCTGGCGAGTCTGATTGGATTGCCCTGGAAGTATTGNATGCTTTGTTGGGGGGATCATTTCATTCTCGGATAACTCTGAATATCAGAGAAGATAAGGGCTACACATACTCCCCGAGGTCNACTCTACTGACTCAACCAAATGATGGGATCTGGTTACAAATGGCTGATGTGACCACAGANGTGACCGCTGCTGCCATTAAGGANATCCTATTCGAAATAATTCGGATACGTACTGACCCGCCTGAATTAGATGANCTCCAAGATATAAAACAATATATGGTCGGCTCGTTCATTCGGCAGATGTCAGAACCACTGTCACGCATGGGTCATTTTATCTTTTCAGATCTGCACGGAATATCGGATGACGAAGACGATCATTACATTGAACAGGTGATGAATCTACAGCCAGAAGATATTCGACGTACCGCAGAAACTTATCTTGATCCCTCACGATTTAGCGTGTCTATTGCCGGTGACATTGATCGTATTAAGGATTCATTGTCCTCGGTGGAGGGTTTAAGCCCCTTTGAGACGGCTACGTAATCAAGTTGTTTTGACAAGCACTTTTGAGAGTAGACGACAAATCAGAGCATTAACGCAATTACTTAGACAACTGTTTCTTCCCGTATACGGACCTACCTTTTTACTGTCAGCTGGCCAAGGGGCGGTGATGCCGATACTTCCTCTTGCTGCCCAGGACCTTGGTGCATCGATCGCTCTGGCTGGGATAATCGCTGCTCTTAGGGGATTAGGTAATTATATCTTTGATATTCCAGCAGGAATTATTGTTGGCAGGATAGGTGAACGCTGGTCCATTCTATCTTCTGGCGTAATCCTAGTAGTTGCATGTGTGTTTGCGATTTATGCGATCACCGCTATTGAGTCATCAACAACAACTGCTCTCATTTGTTTTTCTGCCGTAATTTTTCTGATGGGTGCCGCGTCATCCCTTTGGCAGGTCGCTCGCTTGGTGTATATTGCCGGTGCTTGTTCGGAAGAACTTCGCGGGCGAGGAATATCGCTTGTGGGTGGGTTTACTCGAGCGGGGAGATTTGCAGGACCTGTACTTGCTGCGTTCCTATATACGTTCAACGGTTTGGAGATGGCATTCGTATTATTTTCTATTTTTACTTTGGTGGCTCTAGTATTGATTCTCCTGTCTTTTCAAGACACGCTGCACAGAGTTCCTGAAGATACGATTCCACTGCGTGAGATCGGCGCAGTAATCATTAATTACAAATCTATTTTTAGTACCGTTGGCGTTGCAGTTATTTTGCTAGCTGTGGTCAGGCATTCTCGCGATGTATTTTGGCCGTTGTGGGGTAGTCAGATCGGTCTTAGTGCACAGGAAATATCTCTCATAATGGGGCTTTCCTTTGCCGTAGACACCGTACCATTTTATTTTGCCGGGATAATAATGGATAAATTCGGCCGCCGAGCAGCGGCAATCCCGAGTCTGCTGATTCTCTCGGTCACCACGTTGGGCTTGATTTTCACCGAATCTTTTTCTGAGATGCTCATTGTTTGCCTGATTAGTGGATTTGGGAATGGACTCGGTAGTGGCATCGTAATGACCATCGGTGCAGATCTCTCGTTGCCAGAGAATAGAGGACAATTCATCGGTGTTTGGCGGCTTGTTTCTGACACTGGACAAGCTGGCGGGAGCATGCTGGTAGGCCCTCTTTCAGCTATCACTTCACTTGCATTTACTGTTTCAGGGATTGGTGCGATAGGTCTGTTAGGAGTGTTGATGTTCGTATTTTTTGTGCAAGAGCCTAAAACAATTGAGCTACCTTCACAATCGACTTATGACTCTAGTTGACTGGGTTATTAAAAAAATCTTGATCCCCATCAGCAACTTTCCACATATACCACGAGCCAGCCGAACAATAGGGTTCCCAGCGCTGACCGATTTCCGAAGCTACTTTAGGTGTCACTACTCCCTCGACTTGATATGCAATTTTCATGCCATTCCTTACTCCAAGATCTCCGACGGGGAGAATATTAGGTCTTCGTAATTGTGACATCAGAAACATGTGAGCAGACCAAACTCCTAATCCATGAACCTGGGTGATACGTGTGATTACGTCTTGATCATTCAGGCTAGTCAACTCATCAAAATCAAGGTCACCAGACTCGACGTGCTCGGCAAGGCTCTGAAGATATGAAGCTTTTTGTTGTGAAACTCCAGCAGCTTTAAAGACATCACTCCTTGTGTTCAGGACTTGCCTAGGCGACGGGAAACCAGATTCTAAAGTTCTCTTATACGAAGCGAGCCAGCGCTTCTGAATAGCTGAGGCTGCCGAGCCCGCAAGTTGTTGAAACATGATTGTTCTGCATAGTGAAGACCAACCATCAGAAGTTGGTGGGCTTGGACGGTAAAAACCGTACCGTTCGATTAACGCTCGTAGGATAGGGTCTTTCTCCTGTAGATACAGGCCAGCCTTTTTCATCCATCGGACTCTCGCATAATTATTTATCGGCATACGATGATTCTATCTGTTAAACCTCTAATCAAATTGGACCTTTGGTCGAATTAGGTTGTATGCTTTAGGTTCCGGTCGAGGTAGCTCAGCTGGTAGAGCATTGCCCTGAAAAGGCAAGGGTCGGCGGTTCGAGCCCGCCCCTCGACACCATTCTCTGTTTGAGCGGTATCCCTTGCGAGAACTTGGGAGGTGTCAATGAAACAGTTGGTCAGTTTACTTATTGGTCTTCTAATTTTTCTGGGCACAATTTCTTGCTCGAGCGAGAGCGAGATAGTCTCAACCAGAGTTATTGCAGTTAATAGTGCCGAGACCGAGTCAACAACTACGGCTGGGACTCCAGCCACCACAGTATCAGAGACTGTGACGAATACTACACCAGTGGTAAATGCCTCCGATGACTCGTCGACGACTGCATCCTCGAGTTCCACTCCAGTGACCCCTGAAAATACAAGCAATGCCAACGGATCAATGGGCACCATGAGTATTACGCGCTGCGCTGATATCGAGATCGATTTAGCATTTATCCAGGGGCCAGAGGGATCTAAGCAGGACCGATGCGCGAGTCGCTTGAGTGACTTAGTTTTTGATTTTACTTCCTATCAAGGCACGCCAGATTCGATTTACGCCGATGTTTATGATGCGATACTCGGCGCCAGTGAAGCATTTCCTATACCTGACGGTGCGACCAGCCAAACTATCCATTTGTACGTGTCTATTTGGCATAGAGAAACTACTAATCATCTTGCTGTGGTGAAGCACCGGTGCGGATATATTGATAGTTCCAGTTCGGGAGAGTGTGAACGTAATTTACTCACTCCCATGGCTACGCAAGGCCAAGGTATGGGAGTGCTCTCCCGGGACTCGGCCCTATTTGAAATAGTTTGGCCCACTCTAGACGACCATGAATTTGCACCGACCAGCCACTGGATCCCAGCCAGTCATGAGTGGATCCATGTTTATCAAAATGCTCATGTACTTAATCACGAGGGGCCGATACCCAGTTTTAATGAAATAGATTTAAAAGGTCCGGTATGGCTTTACGAAGGCACGGCTGACTATCTCGCTGCACTGATCTCCGATCAATTCATTCCGGGAAATTTTGCTAGCGAGTTAGAAGGCTGGGTGAGAGACGCTCATCAGGCATTCAACGAACACGATGTTCCTGCAGACGATATTCTATTATCGTGCGAAAGTCCGTCAGATCAGGTGGAATCCGAGATCCTAGGGGACTCATGGCAATGCCCGATTGGTAGGGTAGCTGTCGCATATCTACAACATTTGTCGGGCTCAACATCCGTGGAACCTTTCCGATTGTTCAATCAAGAGTTGAAAGATCATGGCTGGTTGATCGCGTTTGAGAGGAATTTCGGCCGGTCATATGCACAGTTTCAGCTTGAGTTCGCAGAGTTTTTGGAGATGCAACTTGACATTAAGTTAGCATTCATTGGTCAACCGTCCATAGACTAGAGCTTGTATCAGTTATACCCCGATTACATCCATATGCTTTTTTTATCTACTTCTATCGAGTGACTGGAGATGACTTATAGGATTGGATCAGCAATTTTTGAAATCATCCTCGTCCGATGTAAGGCATCTTGGTAGCCATAACTGTCATAAATTGTACGTTGGTGTCGAGCGGAAGTTTTGCCATATAAACGATCGCATCAGCGACAGCCTGAACGTCCATTACAGGCTCTTCACGGATCATCCCATTAGCCTGCAAGACTCCGTCACTCATTCTTTGAGTCATCTCTGTGGCGGCGTTCCCGATATCTATCTGTCCGCAGACAATATCGTGCTCACGTCCGTCAAGTGATGTCGCCTTAGTCAAACCCGTTATCGCATGTTTTGTCGAAGTATAGGGTGCCGACATGGGTCGAGGTCTGTCTGCAGATATTGAACCGTTATTTATAATTCGTCCGCCTTTAGGATTTTGTGATTTCATTATTCTGAACGCTTCCTGAGTACAGAGAAATGTACCGGTGAGATTTGTATTGACTACATTCTGCCAGTCTTCAATGGTTAGTTCTTCAATAGGAACAGTCGGAGCACCGATGCCAGCGTTATTGAACAATAGATCTAGGCGTCCAAATCGTTGGTTCACTTCACTAAACAAGTTACGTACGGAAGTCGCATCACTTACGTCGCCTGGAATCACAATTGACTCGGTA
>PBOW01000019.1 GCA_002725365.1 Chloroflexota bacterium
CCGCTATTACCGTGCAAGCGACAATTTTTTTGCGGTAGGTGCTCTGAGTCATGGACTGAGGGCGAAATTCTGTCAGGTGCTCGATGTGGTGGACCCTCGCACAGGTGATTTTGATATGAGCCGTCCTGAGGACTATGACAGGCTCGTACAATTCACTCGCGAATGTGAAGATGTTATTAGAAGGCAGTCAGCAGAGTATTGGATTTCTGAGTTGCGTGCTGCGGGGGTGCCGTCAGGTCCGTTTAATTTTCCTCATGAAATATTTGATGAAGAGCAAATTACGGCAAATAGTTTTGTACTGAGCATGGAACACTCGAAATTAGGTGAGTACAAGACATTTGGTACTGCAATTAAGATGGAAAAAACACCGGTTTTCCCCACCGAATCTTCACCTGGATTAGGTGAGCACACAACTGAGATACTCGCGGAACCGGACTATGCGGAAGATCATATCGATCGATTAATACAGGATAACGTAGTGATCCAGTCCGACTAACTTGTTAATAGGATCAGATTGCCGACTCCTATTCCTCCAGATATACTTCAGTCTTGGCGATCTCCCCAGATCGATTGGGTCCGGAGCCCGAAAGATGTCTCCAGTGTGAATTAATGATGTGTCTGTTTAGGCACGCTCCGGTTAATTAGGAGACAAATATGCAGTGGAAACATTTGGTAATTTTCTTTTCTCTCTTGCTCTTCGTAGTTGGGTGTTCCGACAACGATGAAAATGAGTCTGTTTCAAGTGAGGCGAGCGAGCCTTTCAAACTNGGACTGATATTGGTGGGGCCAAGGGATGACAACGGTTGGTCTCAGGCACATTTCGAAGGTGCTAGTCACGCCATTGAAAAAGTCGGTGGCGAAATGATAGTGGTCGATAAAGTCAATCCGGCTGATTCACCGAATATCACAGTGCCGCAAGTAGTTGACGACATGATCGGGCAGGGCGCACAACTCATTATTGCCACATCAGATGATATGAAAGATGGCATTCTTGAAGCGGCTGCGGCACACCCAGATGTACCAATGATTCATGCATCAGGGGACTCTGCATGGGCGGATGGCAAGGCATATCACAGTGAACTGCCAATGCTTGCCAATATCATGGGTAAAATGGAATACGGAAAAATGATTGCTGGCTGTGCTGCAGCTTTGCAGTCAGATACAGGTAGAATTTCGTATCTCGGGCCACTTATAAATGATGAGACAAGACGTCTAGTCAGCTCGACCTATCTCGGGGCAAAACACTGTTGGACTGAAGTTGCTGGAAAATCAGCTTCGGATTTGAAGTTTAATGTTAATTGGATTGGCTTCTGGTTCAATATTCCGGGAGTGACGCTTGATCCGACGGTGGTTGCAAACGAATTCTTCGCATCTGGGACTGATGTGATAGTTTCTGGCATCGATACCACTGAGGCAATTGTGGAGGCAGGAAAAAGNGCTTCAGCGGGTGAGACTGTATGGGCTGTGCCTTACGACTATGAGGGTTCTTGTAGCGAAGCACCGAGCGCATGTCTGGGTGTTCCGTATTTCAACTGGGGACCGTCATACTTAGACGCCATCGAATCTGTTAGCAATGGGTCTTTCAAGGCAACATTTCAGTGGCTCGGCCCTGACTGGAATGATATTAACGATCACGATACGAGTATGATTGGATTCCTTAAGGGCGATGGACTTACGAGCGAGAACTCCAAAGAACTGGATAAATTTACCAAGGCTCTAGGAGATGGCTCACTCAATTTATGGACGGGTCCATTGAATTATCAGGATGGAAGTTCTTTCCTCGGCGAGGGAGAATCGGCCACCGACTTGCAAATTTGGTACATGCCTAGTTTGCTGGAAGGCATGGATGGTCCTGCAGAATAGGAGAATATTGGCAGGCCACTAATGAGTCTTCAACTTCGTTCGATCACTAAAACATTCGGACCGATAGTTGCGAATGACTCATTGTCTCTCACTATTGAATCCGGTGAAATTCACGGATTACTTGGAGAAAACGGAGCCGGAAAGTCTACTTTAGCAAAAGTACTTTCCGGCTTTGTTTCGCCTGATTCCGGAACCGTTGAACTCGACGACGAACAACTAAAATTATCTTCTCCAAGTGCAGCAGTCTCTTCCGGGATTGGAATACTGCACCAAGAACCATTAGTGTTTCTAGATTTCTCAGCTGTCGACAACATGCTNGTGGGGTCACCTCGTGATGGGAACCATACAAAGGATCTCGCTGAGGAACATTTACTTAAGATCTGTGAGCAGTTCAACTTTTCTATAGACCCACTTATTCCAGTTCAAAAATTAAGTGTAGGAGAAAGGCAGCAACTGGAGATTGCCAGGCTGTTGTGGCTAGGAGCACGAGTTTTGATACTTGACGAGCCGACTACGGCGATATCAGGTTCCCAACGTGAAAATCTTTTTCGGACGATCCGGTCACTTGCAGAAGCAGGGATGTCGGTGATTTTCGTTTCGCACAAACTCGAAGAGATTCAAGAGATTTGCAGTCGGGTCACGGTGCTGCGTCAAGGCCGCATCATGGGAACAAAACATTTACCCTGCCCGACGAGTGATTTAATTGATTTGATGTTTGATCGTGAGTTGAAACCACAAGGACGTAAGTCATCAGACTCTCTGGGAAGTATTTGTCTGGAAATACGTGGTCAGGAAGTCACCACACATTTCGAATCAGGAAAAGTCGATATGACTTTTCGCACTGGTGAAATAGTTGGATTAGCTGGCTTAGAAGGGGCAGGGCAGCGAGATCTACTTCGATCGATTGCCGGATTGGACGACACCGTCACTGAAGGTGTTTTTTTTCGAAGCAGAGATATCGGTGGTGATAGCTATATTCACCGCATGCAATATGGATTTCATTACCTACCAGCTGACCGAGGCCGTGAAGGATTGGTCGACGGGCTGACTATTACCGAACATGTTGCTCTTGCNTCCCCTCAGAGGAGTATTGCCACCGACTGGAAATTAGCGCGTGAAGAGTCCAAGACGATCATTGATAAGTTTTCGATAAAGGGAACGCCTGAATCAGTGCCGGCGTCACTCTCGGGCGGCAATCAGCAAAGACTATTGTTGGGATTAATTCCTGATAACCCAACCGTACTNCTGATGGAGCATCCAACAAGAGGCTTAGACATCGAATCTGCGGCATGGGTCTGGAAATACCTGATGNGTCTTACCGAAGAGGGAACCACGATCTTGTTTTCTTCCTCAGATTTTGATGAATTGATGACTTACTGCGACCGGATTTTCGTTTTTTTTGAGGGTGCGATCATTCAAGAATTAGCGTCTGTTGAGGCTACGACAGAGAGGCTTGGTAGTCTGCTCGGAGGGGTGAAGTAACGTGTTCGTTCGCAACGATCTTCTCTTTTTAGGGCTGGGTATTTTGGTGCCGGTTTGTGCAAGTATGCTTGTGTTTTTATTTGTTGATGCTCCGCCATTACGTGCTACAGAACTATTTTTTGAGGGTGCCTTTGGGAGTTCGCAAAGAATGGGTGACACTTTGATGATTTGGGTTCCACTGCTTCTAGCTTCCAGTGCTCTGATTATCACCTTTAGCGCAGGTATGTGGAATATCGGAATTGAGGGACAGATNATTGCAGGTGCAGTAGCGGCATCATTCGTAGCCAGGGAATTTGAAGCGTCGACTCCTGTGGTTCTAACNGCGATGATCGTCGCTGGCTTAATTGGAGGGATGATTTGGGGTGGACTGGCTGGACTTCTTAAAGTGAGAGGTGGCGTGAATGAGATTTTCGGGGGNCTAGGTCTCAATTTTGTGGCAACTGGTTTAGTGGTGTATTTGATAATGGGTCCATGGAGTAGAAGAGGGATTGCATCTACAGGGGGCACCGAACCATTTCGTCCTCAGGCATGGTTTCCTACACTCGACGGGTTACGTGTGTCGCCGCTTTCAGTTTTGCTGGCGATTGGTGTTCTCATTTTGGTGCTTTGGTTCCTGAGCCGGACAAGCTATGGACTTCGACTGCGGGCAACGGGGAAAAATCCTCTTGCTGCTTCTCGGTTTGGCATTCGGACTGATGCTTATTTACTCCTGTCATTTTTACTAGCTGGCGGGGTTGCCGGCCTTGCCGGAGTGACACAGGCGGCAGCCGTGTATCACCGACTTGTACCCTCTATTTCCGGCGGATATGGATTCCTCGCAATTNTAATTGTGCTTTTGGCGGGATTTAGAGGTCAATGGATTCTGCCAATAGCGTTATTTTTTGCGGCGGTGTCTATGGCAAGCTTCCAATGGCAACTTCAACTGGGTCTGCATTCATCACTAGGAGGGGTTATACAGGGGATATTAGTGCTCTCCGTACTATTGTTGTCAGGTTATCGCGCTATTTCCTACATGCGGAAACCGATCTCTGAGGAGGGTGATGCTTGATGGAAGCAGCAACAGTCGCGATTATTATTGCTTCCTCCACTCCTCTCGTATTTGCAGCACTAGGAGAAACACTCACAGAGAAATCTGGTGTCGTGAATTTGTCATTAGACGGCAGCATGCTTCTCTCGGCGATGACAGGCTTTGCTAGTGCNTATCTGAGTGGAAGTGTAGAGCTTGGCCTATGTGTAGCGATGTTTACTTCTGCTACCGTTGCGTCTGTTGTNGCTTTTGCGGGTATCAAACTGAGACTAAATCAGATCGCTGTTGGCCTAGTTCTGACTTATTTTGCGACAAAGGCGTCGGCCTTATTTGGCGGAGATTTCGTAAGAAAGCCAGGTCCTTCGATTCAAAAAATGTCGATCCCTGGACTTGAAGAGATACCGTTTGTAGGTGAAGCTGTCTTTCAACAGAATCCGTTGGTATATCTGAGCATTGTGCTCGGTTTCGTACTGTTTGTGTTCATGTTTAAAACTCGGAGAGGGTTAGACTTGCAGGCGATTGGAGATCGTCCTGAGGCTGCATTTTCACGCGGGATAAATGTGAATTTGCAGCGTTATGTGTATACGATTCTTGGTGGCGCACTAGTAGGACTCGGAGGAGCAGCATTTTCACTCGANGCGAAAATGGGTTGGTCTGATGGTCACATAGCGAACTATGGCTGGATAGCTCTGGCTATTGTTATTTTTGGTGGATGGCATCCGCTGCGCGCTATGTTTGGATGTTATCTATTTGGATTGATTCAGGTATCCGCCTTGGAATTGCAACCAGTATTACCTGACCTAGCCCAGGTGCTGCCGATTGCTCCTTTCCCTCTGATGATTGTGGCACTTGTATTCATTAATCTACGAGTCGTGCATTCCGTTACCGACCGTTTAGGTGGCATTGGTAGTTTGATTAAAGGCAGGGCACCATCCGGTTTAGGTGAATCCTTTTGGCCTGACTAGAGATGACGTATTAGGGGACTTGCGTTCTTCGTGAGTGCAATCTACATTATTTCTCCTCGGGCTAATGTAGACAAAGAAGCCGACCTGAAAAATTGGAGTCGAATCTGTCGAATAACCTAGAACGCCATGGGCTTTATTTACTTCATGATCGTGAGGCGGTCCTCGCGGGTATTGATCAGCTCGCCGATAAGATTGTTGCGGCTTATGCGGCTTACGAGGTTATCAATCTTGTACCAGTAATTACTGGTGGTATGCAATTCGGAGCTACTCTACTGACGGCATTGGAAAAACGGAGTCCTGGAAAATGGATAGTGGCGCCAGTTTTTGCCGCTGCCTATATGAATGATCAAGTGATTTCCAAGCCGGCGATTGAGTTTCCCGGCACATTTGCCGCACGCATAAATGAAGACACGCCGGTTTTGATAGTGGACGATCTGCTCGATAGCGGCACCACAATTAGTGAATTAATTAGACAAGTTCTTGCGAAAGGTATCCCGGAGGTGCAGCTCGCAGTACTGCTCGAGCGTAATGTCCCGCGCACAGTGGACGTGCGGCCGGATTTTTGCGTGTTTGACCTAGAATCTGATGCCTGGGTTGTAGGGTTTGGTATGGACAGTGAGCAACGATTTAGGGGACTTGACGCTATTTATTTGCAGCAAAAGTAATCAAAGCATCAAAAAATACCCTGGCACCCCTCCCAGACTCGCGCTGATTAGGAAATATGTGGTTAGATGTGAACGCGGTAAAGCGTAAAACCCATACAATGAATATATCGTGTCAGTAACCCACTATTGCCTTTAATAGGTTGCAATATTCGCATAACTTGTTCACTTAATGGTCAGTAAAAGGNTATATATTATTGTATATATCTATAGTTTCATTAAATTAGGCGGTCCGCATCTAATGCTATTTTCTGTATGTACGTGCGCTCGACCAGAGGCGCTATGATCTTTTTGAGAAGAGGATCGAAGATTATGACAAGAAGTGACGCCGAGTTATTAAATTTGCAATTTCACCGACAAGCTGTGCCCCCCGTATGGAGTAGTGGTGAGGGTGTCTGGTTAATCAATGAGGATGGNGAACGGTATCTGGACGCATCCGGTGGTCCAATGGTGGTGAATATCGGCCACGGGAGGTCTGAGGTAGCTGATACNGCACATAAACAGATCAGCACCCTTTCCTATGCGATGCCTGGTTATGCTATCGAATCCCGACTAGAACTCACCGAGCGCATTCAAAAATTGACTCCCAACGGTATGGATCGAGTCTGGTATGGAAGTGGAGGCTCGGAGGCTGTAGAAGGTGCTCTTAAATTCGCAATACAAACTCAGCAGGTCTCTGGCCGACCTGATAAATTCAAAATACTTGGAAGACAGAATGCCTACCACGGTAGTACTTTGTTCACTCTTTCGGCTGGTGACATGCCTGAGCGCAGAGCACCGTATCTAAAGCTGCTCCCCGATGTTGTACAAGACATACAGCCAGTGGCTGACTGTAATTGTTACCATTGTCCGCTTGGTCTGGAATTTCCAAGCTGNGAGCTTGCTTGTGCCGATGATTTGGAGACACGGATTCTCGCGGAAGGGCCGGAGACAGTTGCCGCATTTATTGCCGAACCGATCGTAGCCGCGGCAGCTGGGGTAGTGGCTCCTCCAACACCAGAGTATTTTACAAAAATCAGAGAGATCTGNGATAAGTACGATATTATCTTTATCGCAGATGAAGTTGTCACTGGTTTTGGTCGGACAGGCCTCCCGTTTGCTTCGCAGCACTGGGATGTTTTGCCAGACATCATAGTATTCGCTAAGGGAGTAGCTTCAGGATACGCTCCACTGTCCGGCTTCATCGCTCAAGACGCCCTCGTTGATCGGTTTGATGAGACTGGTCAACGCTTCAATACCTTATTTACTTATTCCGAACATCCCGTGTCCTGCGCGATTGGGGCAAAGGTACAGGAGATAATGGACGAAGAAAATTTAATTCAACGCTCGGCGCAAATGGGCGACTATTTGGGACGTAAACTGGAAGCGTTAAGCGAGATATCAATAGTAGGTGAGTTGAGAGGCCAGGGGACATTGCGCGGTATTGAGATAGTAGCTAATCAAGAGACAGGAGATCCATTTCCTGCTGATATTAATGTGGCTGTGGATATNCAGAAGCACCTNTATAAGCGCAATATACTCCATTATTTAGGATACTGGCGAGATGATTTAGGNCAGGGTGCTCAACTGATCTTGGCGCCTCCATTTGTTATTGAAGAGTCTGAAATAGATCTGTTGGTTGAGACGCTCGGNGANGTTCTCGANGAGAGAGGTGCNGCGTATAGGAAGATGTGAACACNGTTGNAANAGCTGACAAAATAACAGCNNAGGTTGNTCNTANCNNTTNTACATCNTATAACAGANGCAGNGNATAAAGTTCNCANCTTCTNGNGNNACTNTNAGATTTTNNCCTCTCTNNANTNGATCAGNNNTNNNGANTGNCNGTANNNNTGNAATTCTATCANTATCTNNCNTCNNNGNTAGANTTNNATTGATCGTATAGANTNTCTAATTCTATAAATGNANCAGTTCAAATTCTCACNNCTTCTCCANGAATTGTGAGAATTTGNACTTTTATATTNGTTNNGAAGGAGGCCAANATANTTATGNNAAANGTGNNGGGTGTNCGAAGANTTNTANNTNTGNTTTTTATNTCNNCNATAATGTGTGTTTNGCTCNTAGCTTGTTCGTCGTCAGATGAACAAGNAANTCAANAGCCNNTTGTTACNCAANCGGCTTCCCCAGCTGCTGCAANTACNACGGCAGCCGAAACAGCCACACCCACAGCTACGGTCGAAGCAGTGTCGTCTGGNCCNTATCCGGTTTCTTTAACGGATCTCTTGGGCCGTGAGATCGTGATNGAATCGGAACCCCAATCGGTNGTTGCCCTGAGNCCTACCGCTCTNGAATATATNTATGCNATNGGNGGNGAGGCNGCAGGCAGGCCATCAACGGCTCGNCATCCTGCNTCAGCAATGAGNGTCGCGGAAGTTGGGACTTCATATTCGCCGAANTTTGAGGCAGTCTTAGCNTTGAATCCTGATTTGATCATTGCAGACTCGGTTATACATGCACAGCCGAGATTTTTGGAAATGTTCGAAGGAATNCCTGCTCCAGTTATGATGGCTGGNGCNGCCTCATATGANGACGTATTNCNTGCTTTNGANCTTGTNGGNANNGCTCTGAATCGCNAGGATGANGCACNGGCTGAAATTGNTCGGATTGAATCAGCATTTGAGTCNGCNAAGAGTAANCTTCCNGGTGNNCTCACAGTTGTGGTGTTGATTGCCGATCGNGATAACACACTNTATGCNGCGAAANACACCGCTTTTGTNGGAAATATTATCGGTGAATTAGGANTGGTNAATCCAGCTTCTGATNTNCCNGATGCGGGNCCTTTCCCAGGATTCAGNACGGCTTCNATAGAATCNATGTTGATGTGGAATCCTGACTTTATTTTNACTATNACACCNGCACCNGAACCTGCTCCAAGACTGAGTGCCCTTTTANCNCGTATCCCGCCNTTGCAGGGNTTGGGNGCNGTGCGGATGGGTAGTGTTNTNGAGCTATCAAANGACNTGGCTCTGCGGTCACCAGGACCNCGAGTGGACGANNTGATGGANGCNATTGTTNCAGCTCTTCAGTAGGNCAGNGGGTCAGNCANATAGCCNAGTAAGATAGGCTTCATGANATCTTTGTCCATCACGCANCGGAATATGTATGTNCTTTTNGTCCTNCTGTTCTTGTCTTTTGNGGCAAGCCTGATTTGCGGTACCGTACTGTTCGGCCCTGCAGACATAATTTCAGGGCTTTTTGTGNATGACTCTAGNATCGAGCATGCCATTATTTATCAGATACGGCTCCCGCGGGCATTATCTGCGGCTCTAGTGGGAGCATCACTTGGTATTGCGGGCTGTTTACTGCAGGTAACGACACGAAATCCATTGGCTGACCCGGCAATCCTCGGGGTCAGCGCATTGTCAGGATTAGCCCTTGCAGTAACTACATTGATATTCCAAGATGCGGGTCCTGTGTTGCGTGCAATTGCATGTGTTATCGGGGGCGTTATCGGTGCTGTCGCACTTCTTTTGATTTCTCGCGGTGTTGATTCTCCCCTGCGAATTACAGTCGTTGGAGTCGCAATTGGTGCCTTTGCGTCAGCCGGGATTGTGGGGGCTATCACCGGGTCCCGAGTAGTGTTGGAACTTGCGCTGGGATTCCTTGCTGGTGGGCTATATGGTGCTGGATGGTTTGACGCCTCCTTGTGGGTCGTGTGGATACCTGCTGTGTCCATTTTTATAATCTTTTTCACACGACGACTCGATAATTTAGCGTTAGGGGATGAAGTTGCCCGCAATTTAGGTGAACGACCAGAAATGACACGGGTCTGCGCGATTTTATTTAGCGGTTTAATCACTGGTGCTGCGGTATCTATCGGTGGGCTGGTATCTTTCGTCGGACTTGCATCGCCGCATATTGCCGCTGGCCTAGTCCGTCGTGCGGGACCGAGTTTTTATATTGGGTCCATGATCGTAGGTATGTTCATCGTTCTGTGTGCCGATACCCTCGCCCGAGTCGTCATCAGTCCGTCAGAGCTACCTGCGGGTATTCTCACTGCAGCAATCGGGGCACCTATTCTCATATACCTAGTGAGGAGGGAGCTATGATTCCTAGGCCCCCCGTACTTTCCTGTTCAGATGTGCGGATTTCATATTTTAGTCAGACCGTTGTTGATGGGATCAGTCTCGAGGTGAACCGAGGTGAGCTGGTTACGATTATTGGTCAGAACGCAAGTGGGAAGAGTACGCTACTGCGCGCGTTTTGCAATTTGAAACCGATTGATGCTGGTGCCATGTATCTGAACGGAGAATCGATAGACGCGATTCCCGAACGCGACTTTGCTCGTCAAGTAGCTTTTCTACCTCAATCGTTATCCGTCCCGATGGGGCTGACAGTCGGTGACCTAGTGTTGCGTGGCAGGACCCCTCATTACCCAAAATATGCCATGCGAGGATCTGCCGAAGATCATGCTGAAGTTAACCGTGTTTTGGATCAAGTAGGTCTCGGAGCGAGCAGTGATAGAGACCTAAATTCACTCTCCGGCGGTGAACTGCAGAGGGTCTGGATAGCTTTTGCCCTCGTTCGAAATCCGGAGGTCCTAATACTTGATGAACCGACCAGTCACTTAGACGCTCACTACCAGAAACAATTGATGGAATTACTAGTGGACCTTAAGAAGCAAGACATAGCTATATTGACAGTCTTACACGATGTCTCTCTTGCCGTGGCATTTTCTGATCGACTGATCGGTTTGGATCAAGGAGCGATCGCCTTCGACAGAACTGTTAAGTACGGGAATCTAGCCGAAGATATTTCGCGTGTTCTGGAAATTGAAATAGAATCGATACGAGATTCCGAAGGAGATTTTTACGTCTCTCCAAAGTGGCGGTAGTGTGGGAGCGATATCGACTGGGCTTGAGTATCTGACGTAGGCGGTCTTGTCTTGATATATTCAAAATCATAGAGCAAATAAAATATTGACTTGAAAATATATCGTCCAAATAGAAGCGGGTGTGTATGTCAAAGAATCGGTCTTCAGGATTTCTCGGCGGAGTCAAGATATTAGATATTTCAGAGGGGATAGCCGCTCCTTTCTGCACAAAACTACTTTCAGACTTAGGTGCTGAGGTCGTTAAGATCGAAAAGCCGGCGATCGGTGACCGATCACGATCTCTAGGACCATTTCCGGATGGTGAGGAACATTTAGAGAAGAGTCCCTTTTTCTTTTTTCTCAATACCGGAAAGAAGAGTATAGAGATTGATATAGAGAGTTCTGAAGGGCGTGATTATTTGGCAGGACTAGTGCAGGAATTTGATGTCGTAGTCTCAAGTGATACATCGGAATCCTTGGATGATCGGGGACTATCATTCGAACAATTTCATGCATGGAATAAGCGAACTATCCTTACGACAGTGTCAGGTTTTGGTTCGTTCGGGCCATATTCTCACTATAGATCCTCGCACATCGTATCTTGTGCTGTTGGTGGTTGGGCGGAGTCATGTGGCGTGCCCGACCGTGAGCCACTGCAGGCAGGAGGCAATGTCACAGAAACCCTCACTGGCGCCTACGCCGCTGTGGCAACACTAATTGCCATTCATGGCCGCAATCAGCACGGCTCGGGTGAACATGTCGATGTGAGCGCCCAAGAAGCAACCCTAGCTGGAGCGCAGCTACCGACACTATTTTATGAATATCGTGACCTCGTTCTCGGGAGATATTCCAGTGTCGGATCAGGTGCGGGCGGTGCATTTATGCTTCCGACCCGCGAGGGTTATATCGGACTTAATGCGCTGACCGCGGCTCAACGAGTGCTACTGTGTCAATTTTTGGGCCGTCAAGACATTGCTGATGACCCTAATTGGGATGGCGTGTCATGGATGAATCCGGATGACCGTATTGAGCAGCTCCGTGAAATCTATCGTGAAGCCCTTGAGGATCGATCAGCTGAAGAGCTTTTTCATGAGGCGGCGGCATGGAGAGTCCCGTTTGGCCTAGTCCCGTCACTCACAGAGCTCCCTAAGCTGACCCCTCATATTGAGCGAGAATTCTACAGCCAAGTGACTCATCCTGTGGCAGGGAAGGTTAGTGTTCCTGGAGTTCCGTTTAAATCGACAGTCAGTGATTTCACGATAGAAAGACCTCCGCTTCTGGGTGAACACACCGAGCAATTATTAGAGACTGTTGACCTGGTTGAAACGGATGCCAATGCTCCGGATCCAATTTCCATAACAAATGAATTAGCTTTAAGCGGTCTTAAGGTTCTTGACTTGTCTATGTTTTTCGCTGGCCCGGTTTGCGCTCAAATATTAGCTGATGCAGGAGCTGACGTGGTTAAAGTTGAGTCAGTACAGCGTATCGATGGTTGGCGTGGTAGCGGGACAGCCGCGGGGCTAGTTACCGAGGGACCGATTGCGCCATGGGAGAGTTCGCCATACTTCAATTGGGTGAACAGAAGTAAGCGAGATATCACCTTAAATCTTACTGATCCGAGAGGCGCAGACATTATCAAAAAAATGGTAAAAGATGCGGACATTCTCATCGAAAATTATACCCCTCGTGTAATGAATAATTTTGGTCTTTCGTACGAAGTATTACGCGAGCTCAACCCAAATTTGATCATGATTTCACTTTCAGGCTTCGGGGCCGATAATTCGTGGAAGGATTATGTGGCGTTCGGTATGTCGACAGAGCAATTATCGGGGGTGTCTCATCTCACAGGTTATCCAGACGATGAGCCTCTTTTTACGGGAATGACGGGCGGTGATCTCTATTCTGGTGTAATGGGGGCATGGGCGCTTTTGTCGGCTCTGCATCACCGCACCAAGACAGGAGAAGGTCAGCATATCGATTTCAGTCAGATTGAGGCTTGTAACCTATATCTTGGCGATATGATGACGGCGTCTTCAATGTCTGAATATGACCCAGGAAGGTTGGGTAATGATCGGCATGGTGTGCGGCTACAGGGTATTTTCCCCTGTCTTGATGATCGCTGGATAGCTATTACCTGTGAAAATGATCAGGAATTAGATGTACTGATACGAGCTGCCCGTATTGAGGGACTTGCGCCGTCTGGGATAAAGGAATCCATTAAGGAATGGACTAAATCACAACCGCATATTGCTCTTATGGAGGAGCTTCAGTCTTTGGGGATCTCGGCAGGAGCAGTTCTGAACGGTCCTGAACTCCTGAAGGATCGACAGCTACAGGCACGAGGTAGCTTCATGCTTCAGGATCGGCCAGGATTGGGTACTAAGCATTATCCAGGCCAGCCTTATAGATTTTTGCTAAGTAAGGAAGGCCCGAATATTAGGGCTCCGCTACTCGGCGAACATACTCAGGAAGTGCTGCAGGAGCGTTTAGATTTAAGTCAGTCAGAAATCGATGCGTTGACGGATGAAGATGTTATAGGCACCGTGCCAATAGCCGCCCGCTAGCCGCAATACCTAGCCAATTTCCGACCGGAGTTCAGCTAGTAGCTCAAGTTGTCCAGCAGGATCGTTGCATCCGAACCGGATGCAGAGATGTTCGACCCCAGCATCAACAAAGCCTCGCAACCAATCCACGACCGCATCTTTGTGACCGGCAAATGAGCCCTGCATCTGGCTGATCTGACTGAAAGGAACTCCGTAGTAAAGTTCAGCATGTTCGGCAAGTTGCGGTTGGGCCTCCTCTGGATCGCCTATTACTATAGTCAAATATGCTGCTGCATCAATATCTTTCGGTTGACGTCCAGCATTCGTAGCCGATTCTTTAACCTTACGTAATCCGTAACTAAATGCCTCCGGTGACGTTGATAAAGGGAACCAGCCGTCGAATAGTCGTCCGGTTCGGTCTAGCGTGCGGGGGCCATCTCCTCCCATCCAAATAGGTGGACCATCCTCGGTGTGAGTCAGAGGATACATCTGATGGTCGCCAGTACCTCGCCATAAGGATTTGACTCGTTCGGCTACAGCCACTGATGTACTTGCTCGACGCACGAAGTCCGCTCCCACCAATTCATGATCAACTCGGACACCTGGGGTCCCCGGACCACCACCGATTCCGAGGATGAAACGACCACCAGAGAGAGCATCAAGTGTGGCCGTTGATTGCGCAAGAAGTTCGGCATTCCGCATGGATGGTAATAACACAGCAGTACCAATCGAAACTGTTTTCGTCTGAGTCGCTACCCCCGCGAGGAGTGTGAGAGGTTCGGCTCTGGGACGCGCGAGCAAAGAGTCACCTGCCCAGACTGAGTCAAAACCTAGTTCTTCTGCTTGCACGGCCAGTTCCACTAAGGGACGAGGATCTCCTCGCTGATCTCCGTAGAACACGGCCTCACGTGTGGGAAGTAAGATGCCGACTTTTGTCATTACAATTTGCCTTTCGATCTTCAGTTCTGTATATAATAGTTATCAAGGTAATCGTGCAACGAAATATTGGGAGGACCCGTGCTTCTTACGACCAAAATCAATCACATTGTCAAAGATATCTCGTTGCTGATAATCGCAGCGTTCCTCGTGGTGTTTATGGGCTTTGCGTGTGGCGGACATTCCGGAGACGTGAGTGATCTCCATGATCATCACGGCACTCACGCTCATCATCACGGCTAGATTCGAGTTCTTCTATCAAAAGGGAATTAACTCTGTCCCGTACGCTATATCTGACATTAAAGCCAGACCAAAGAGAATACTTGCAGCTCCAGCCGCAGCAGAAACAATCGAATATAACTTCTGATTAGATCCGGAAAGAGCAAAAGGAACTCCAAGAATTATAGTAATGAAGGACATGGAAATCACTGTCCCGACTCCGAACATTAAGAGATAAATCAGCCCGTTAAAAAAGGACGATATCGAAGGTAACAGTGCGAGCATCACCGCTGCACTACCTGCCAGACCATGTATCACTCCTATAAAGAAGGATTTAGCTCGGAAGACAGGTCCGCCAAAACTGAGGAAGCCGTGCTCTGAGACTGTATGGGGATCTGGTTCAGGTTCATGCGTCGCGTGGATATGAACATGGGTATCGTTATCGTGGCTGTGCTCATGGGCGTGTAATTTATTGCGTCTCAGATTCCAGTAGACCTGTAATCCGAGAAGGACAAGCATTATCCCGACGCCGAACTCGAAGATAGGCGCGATTGTCTCATAACGATCGAGGACTGCTTCCTTTAACAAGAGAACAATTATGCCTAGTATCACCAGAGGGACCGTATGTCCGACACCCCACGAAGCGCCTATCCAAAGTCCTCTCCAGACGTTTTTGGACTCGTTGACGATTGATGCAACTGCTACCACGTGATCCGCATCAGTAGCGTGCTTAAGGCCGAGAAGGAATCCTAAAACGAGCGCCGCTAACAAGCCATATTCAGAATCAATATCAAGCATTGGAATAGTTTAGCTGCTAAAAGCATCATGAGCTCTTTTAATATGCTTAACTGATTAGGCATGGCAACTTGGGAGTTGATATATGAGCCTAGAAATTTCAGATTTTTTGATATCCACTAGCGAATTACATTCACAATTGGGGAGTCCAGATCTTCGGATTTATGATTGTACGACCCTTCTTGAACCCATTGAGCCCTCAGGTCTCCGTTCGAGGTCAGCGTTCTCTTTTTGGGAGAGTAGTCATATTCCTGGAAGCGCCTACATTGATCTGCAGGAAGATCTTTCGATACATGACCACCAGTACAGATTCATGTGCCTACCTCTAGAGCAGCTAGTCACTGAATTTGAAAATTTAGGGATCGATGATCAAACCAGTGTTGTTCTATACGATCAAAGATCAAACATGTGGGCTGCACGTATTTGGTGGATGCTGCGTGCAGTTGGATTTAGCAACGCGAAAATATTAGATGGAGGCTGGACCAAATGGACAGTGGAACAAAGGGAAGTGTCCACTGCAGTGAAGAGCTATCCGAAAGGGCAGATAACCTTCGTTCCACAGCCGTCACTTTTCGTCGAGAAGGAAGCGCTGATCAATCAATCGGTGGGATGTATTATCGATGCGCTTGGTCCGGAACAATATAGTGGAGCAAACGGTGGCAAAACATATGGACGTGCTGGTCATATCCCCCAAAGCGTAAATATTCCAGCGAATCATCTGGTCAACCCTGATACTCAGGAATACCTATCTCTCGGAGAGCTCAATTCAATAATCGAACCGATAATTCCTGACAAATCAACTGAAATCGTTACATACTGCGGTGGAGGTATCGCCGCTAGCAATGACGCATTTGTGTTGACTATGTTGGGTTACCGGAATGTTAGTGTTTACGACGCGTCGTTGTCAGAATGGGCAACCGATGAGACTCTCCCGCTAGAGACAAGTTAGTAGTTCATTGTGGTAACTAAACTCCTCTGCGATCGAATTTTGGCTGTAGACGCGACAGCCGATTGCAACTCCATAGAAGAGATCGGACGTGGGTGGGGTTCGGTGGCGTATAGGGTGCCCAGCAGGGCAGGTGATTGGGTACTCCGAGTGCCTCGATTCGCAGACGGATATCTTATGGGGGGAGATCTCCGACGAGAACAAGCCCTTATGCAGTATCTCCGACAGTATCGGCTGCCTATCCCTAAAGAAATTATTTTGTTTGAAAATAATTCAGGGCAGCTGCTTGGGGCCCTCCATAAGTACATGCACGGCATGGCAGCAAATGATTATCTACAACAAGCTCACGCCAACCGGACCAGATTTTGTGAAACGATGGGATGCCTGTTGGCGCGAGTTCATTCCTTTCCGGTTACTGATAAGCTTCAGGCCGCAGTACCTACTTTTGATCTTTATCCAGATAAATATATTGAATTGATTGAACGTACTTTGGACAGATTGTCTGATCGCAGCAGAGCATGGGTGATCAAGATGTCACGAGAGTTTGCTGAGCAGGGAGGTAGTTCCGGGGCTCCCTCTGTTTTGGTGCACGGTGATATAGCGCCGCATCATATTTTGGTAGATCAGGGCGGAGAAGTGNATGGCATTATTGATTTTGGGGAATCCATGATTGCAGATCCTGCTCTAGACCTCGCTGGAATTATTTGGTCTTTCGGGCGAACTCTAGGTTCTCGAATAATGAAATCTTACTCCGAACATGGAGGATATATTGACGGCAACTTTTACCATCGCGTTGAATTTTATTGGCAGATGGTACCTCTGTTTTTTATCGCTGACGGGGACCAAGTTGATGACGGGTCCGATTTCCANCTGGGCATCAGGCAACTGGCGGCGCGAGTCGCTGCATACACCAAATCGCATTAAGCAGTTGGACATTTTCCGAATAGCAGGTCATAGGTCTACCAGGTGTCGATAAACGGATACTTCTTTTTGATTCGCTTTTCCGGTTGTGGATTATTGGTAAGGCCCATTGCGATCCATGATCTGGTCTCAGCGGGATCGATGACATCGTCAATCCCAAATCCTGCGACCGCGTTAACGGCCTTTGCGCTCTCGTAGGCTTCTTCAACTCGTCGTTCATATTCGGCAAGTCGTTCGTGTGGGTCCTCAATTTCCTCGAGCTCTTTTCGATACCCTAGCTTCACACTTCCCTCGATGGCCATACCGGCAAATTCACCGGTGGGCCAGGACACATTGAGCATAGGTACTAAAGCGCTTGCCCCTACCATTCCCACGACTCCAAGTCCGTAGGCTTTCCGAACCACTACTCCGAACATCGGCACTGTTACGTTTGCACCCGCATTAAAGAGACGGACACAATGGCGAACAAGTGCGGTTGACTCAACGTCAGGTCCCACCATCATGCCGGGGGTATCCATCAGACTAAGTATCGGGATATCGAAAGCATCACAAAGTTTGATAAATCGTGCACCTTTGTCGGCTCCGTCAGAATCGATCGCGCCAGATATATGGTGTGGATTATTCGCAATCACACCTACCGGCCGACCCTCGATGCGGATAAAAGCGGTGATGATTCCGATACCAAACTTCTCTCGAATTTCAAGAACTGAATCGACATCAGCGATCGTCTTTATTACCTCGCGCATGTCGTAAAGTCGNATGCGATTTTCAGGCACGATGTGTCGTAATTTGCGTTGATCAGGTGCTTCCCAGTCCGAGATGGATCCCTGGAAATATGCCAAGTATTGTTTTGCGGTTTCTACNGCCTCTTCTTCATCCTTAACTAGGATGTCTACGACGCCGTTCGGAACTTGGAAAGACATAGGCCCGAGTTCTTCTGGCGTATATACACCTAACCCGCCACTTTCGACCATCGCGGGCCCTCCCATCGCCACAGTAGACCCTTCTGTCGCGATAATCACATCACAGCAGGCCAACAGCGCAGTGTTTCCTGCGAAGCATCGGCCGTTTGTTACACCTACCAACGGAACCAAGGCACTCAGCTGAGAGAATTGAGTGAAAGTATGTGTGTCAAACGCAACCCGCGGTTCTAATGAATTATCGTCTCCNGGTCTCCCGCCACCACCTTCGGTGAAGAAAACCAAAGGGAGGCGAAATCTTTCCGCAAGTTCGAACATGCGGTCCTGCTTGTAATGATTCCTGTTTCCCTGNGTGCCGGCGAGTACGGTGTAGTCATATGAGATAACCATCGTTCGTGCTAGCTCAGGCGGGAAAGCGTCCCCATTGACTGAGGCAATTCCAGCTACGAGTCCGTCCGCCGGAGTTTCCTCTCGTAGTTCCTGATCAGACATTCGGGAATGTCTGTTCGCAACTACTAAGGCTCCATATTCTTTGAAGCTACCCGGATCGACTAACTGATCGATGTTCTCCCGCGGCATTCTATAGCCACGATCGTATCGTTTCTGGACGGACTGAGGTCTATTCTCGTCCAAGGTGTAAGCATGGCGTTCGAGTACTTCACCCAAATCTTTACGAACATCGTCAGGTTGATTAATCATGTGTGCTCCCTCGTAGATATTAAGGGTCGAAAGGCTTTGACAAAATCGGCTATTTTTCAGTCGTTCGTCCCTCAAGTTCGTACAGGGATTCCAGACCAGCGTAGATTTGAAGTTTGCGATATTCACTCATCATTGAGTCAAGCTCAGCAAGAGACCCATGGCGTGACACGGTTTCAAATACTGTTTTCACTGCTTGTACTGATGCGACCTGCGCAGTGAAAGGATCAAACATCAGTCTGAATCCACTTTCAAGAAGAGTTTCTTCTGGCCAGCGGCCTGGTGCACTAATCAGGGCCAACGGGGGTTCCAAGTGGGACCGAATGGCTTCGAGTTCCTGTTCGTCTCGTGGCTGCAGAAGAATCACATCTGCTCCGGCTTCACGATACTCTTTTGCCCGTGATAGGGCGGATTCCATCGATTCGTTGCTGATGGCACTGGTCCTAGCAATGATTTGGAAAGTTCTATCTTCTCGGGCACTAACCGCTTCTTTGATTTTTTCTACCATTTCCTGGCTGGATACGAGGTGCTCGACACCTTTATGATGATGCACTCTTTTAGGTGCAACCTGATCTTCGATCTCGACAGCAGTTGCGCCTACAGC
The DNA here is from genome assembly GCA_002725365.1 of Chloroflexota bacterium. Taxonomy (GTDB): domain Bacteria; phylum Chloroflexota; class Dehalococcoidia; order UBA2979; family UBA2979; genus UBA2979. Next base: position 19,390 of record PBOW01000019.1, read on the forward strand.
CTCCAACTCTCGAATTGCTCGCCACGTATGAACTGGGTCTCCGAATCCGACTCCAATATCGACAATTAGCCCAATCTTGGAACGACTTATAATTTGTCTCGCATACTCACGGATTTCGTTGACGGTCAGCAAAGCTTCCGAAATCGCTAGTTCGAATCCGAGAGCACCACCGCTCAAGTAGCCATACTTAAAACCCACTTCGGTCGCTATTCTTGCCATCAGTGGATTGAGGCATAGCGGTGCGTAAATAATCTGCTCTTCGGCGACTGAGTCCTTAAAAAACTGTCTGTTTGCCGTTATTTGTCCATTCATACGCTCCATGTTATGACACATTTGTCATTATTCAGTAGGTTCAACANGAGCATGAATGCCTTACGATGTCCTGACGCCATTAAAGTGAAATGGAGAGGCCGTGGAACAATACCAAACTATTTTGACTGAGTTTTCCAACCAGGTTCTTCTCGTCACCATGAATAGGATAGAACGTCACAACGCGTTGAATAGCGTACTTAACCACGAATTAGGGAAAGCTATCTCAGATGCATCCAACCAAGATGTGAACGCTATTGTCATTACCGGCGCTGGGGAGAAAGCCTTCTGTGCTGGTGGAGATATGCTAGAGATGAGCGGTATTGAGGCAATTGATACAGGCCTTCCTCCCCAGGCGGAGCGACTAAACGGCATCACTGAACTTGGACAAACTTCAATTCCCACTATCGCAGCTGTTAATGGATATTGCTATGGCGGGGGTGCCAGACTTGCTATCGGCTGTGACATCCGAATCGCCTCATCATCAGCTACGTTCAGGTTGCCGGGAGCGGAATATGGACTTGTAGTCGCAGCATCTACACTGCCTAGGCTTGTCGGCGCAGCAAAAGCAAAGGAATGGATACTCACTGGACAGAGAGTCGATGCGGAAGAGGCTTTGCGCTGGGGACTAGTGAACTCAGTATCCGATCCATCTGATTTACTTGCCGACGCTCTTCGCATGGCAACTACCATTGCGTCTAATTCAAAGGCNGCTGTGGAAAACAGCAAACGTATCATCGATATGGCAACACTTTCCGAAGAGGCCGATACATCCGAGGTGAGCATAAACAAGGAATTGCGAGGAAGTCCCGAACAGGCTGAAAGGTTCAGATCGGCCACTCGTAAAGTTACTGGTAGATAGCCGGTTGCATATGAACGGAGAGAACTGAAACATTATGACCGGGCCATTAAATGGTATTAAAGTACTTGACTTCACTTGGGCTTTGGCAGGCCCATATGGTTCTATGTTGCTCTCAGACCTTGGTGCTGATGTACAGAAAATCGAGCCCCTGCAACAGGATGAACGACGAAGAGGTATGGGACCCTACGTGCACGATGTGAGTTCGTATTTTTTTTCGGTCAACAGAGGCAAGAAGAGTCTACTCATCGATCTCAAGGCNGAGGGTGCGCAGGAAATTATTTTGGCATTGATCCGAGATTCCGATGTTTTAACCGAAAATTTTTCACCCGGAACAATGGACAGATTAGGGTTTGGGTATGAGGCTCTCAAGGAAGTCAATCCGGGTCTTGTATATGCGTCGACGTCAGGGTTTGGTCATACAGGTCCATACAAGGATAGAGGCGCTGTAGATATTATTGCTCAGGCGATGGGCGGATTAATTTCTACAACNGGTCACGAGGGGGATCCGCTCCCTTCCAAGGCAGGATACTCAATAGGTGATATGGCTTCTGGCATGTTTACCGCTATTGGGGTACTGTCNGCGCTCGTGGAGAGAAGCACGAGCGGATTTGGTCAACGAGTAGACGTGGCAATGCTCGACTCACAGGTTGCTCTGATGGAGAATCCAATCATCAGGCATCTCGCGACTGGTGAGGTACAAGGTCNGATGGGGCTTCGACATCCACTCAATACACCACACCAGTTATTTCCAACGAATGATGGCTGGATTGCAGTGGCTGGAGTGAAGGATTCCAACTGGCAGCTTTTCCTTGGGATACTAGNTTTAGACGAATATATTTCGGACGAACGTTTTGTTCGTGGCCCCCTCCGTACTGAGAATTATGCTGTTCTAGAACCAATATTATTCGCGGCTTTCAGGCGCAATTCAGCTCGGTATTGGATCGAGCATCTTGAGGAATATTTTTTAGTTGGGCCAGTGAATACCATCGAAGATGTTGTCAATGATCCACAAGTCAAATTTAGAAATATGATCGTTTCTTTGCCAACATGGACNGGCGGGGAAATCAAGGTATCAAATACTCCAGTTAAATTATCTCGGACTGTTGGCGGTGCTGTGCGAGGNGCATCGAAACCAGGCGAACACACAGAAGAATTACTCAAAGGTGTTGGATTTTCTGCTGAGCAAATTGACGAATTTGTTTCTCGTGGAGTAGTAGCGACCGGTCCGATGGATTAACTCGATTCGGTTTATATGCCCGAGCATAGAATTTCCAAAATCTCCCGTGTGAAGTGCAAAGTGTATTGACAATCTCTTCGTGGGAGTTACACTTCCCGCAGAGGTAAATAGTGTGATTCGTCAGCTTCAAGGAATGGAGTTCGTGGTCACTACAAATAGGAGGGTTCAGTATGTCTACGAACGGTTATTTTCACGGGCGACGCATATCACGAAGGTCGGCCATTAGATCAGCTGGTCTAGTAGGAGCTGGTTTAGCTGGTGCGGCGCTAATCGGTTGTGGTGATAGTGATGAAGTAGCTGAGAGTTCTTCCTCGTCCTCCTCATCCGCAGCTACCCAAGCTGCAACCCAAGCTGCAACCCAGGCTGCTGCAACCCAAGCTGCAACCCAGGCTGCTGCTGCTGCGACTCAGGCACCAAGTGGTGGCCCAAAGCGTGGTGGAATAGGTATTGCTCAGTCAGCGACAGTGTATGAATCCTTCGATTCTCAGAGAACCGTGGCAAGCCCGGTACTTGGTATAACCAGCCATTTCCAGAATAAGTTACTTCGATTTACTAACCCAGATAAAGGTGAGGTTACTGGTGACCTGGTGGAAACATGGGAACAAGCCGACCCAACCACACTTCTCCTGCATCTTCGGAAGGGTGTGAAATGGCACAATGACGGCCCCGGTTCAAGACACCCCGCTGCAAAACCAGGACGAGAATTTGTTGCTTCTGATGTCGTTTGGAACATTGAGCGACAGCAACGAGGAACTCTAGAAGATGGTACCGAGGCATCCTTTGGGCGAAACGCTTACTGGGGTAAGATTGATAGTATTGATACTCCGGATGACTACACAGTCCAGTTTAATCTGAATGCAGTTGATGCAACGTTCATTCAGGGACTTGCGAACGAATTCAATTATTTCAATCAGCCTGAATTGATGACCGCGGTTGAAGGAAAACACACGGAAATTGATGCAGGCAATGTGATCGGGACAGGCCCGTATATCCTAACTGAGTGGATCCCTGGTGAGCGAGTATCTGCTGTAGCCAACCCGGAATATTACATGGACAGACCATACCTTGATGGGTTTGTATGGATTCAGAACTTTACTGACCCAGTGGCATACCGTGTTGCGTTTGAGCAGAAGCAGGTGATGAGCTTTACTGACCCTGATCCGACTGTGACCTTAGCAATGAACCAAGCGGATCCAGACAATACAAATGTTAGGTATTCAGGTGTAGCAAATACAGTAGCCTGTTACACGAATACTAATCTTCCGTTCTGGAACGATAATCGGATTACACGAGCTATTGATATGTCGATTGACCGACGGCTTATCATTCAGCAGCTCCATGGAGGGCTTGCGAAGCCGTCAGGACCAGTTACCTGGATTCAGGACGCTTGGGCTATTCCTCAGGAAGATCTTGAGTCGACACCGGGTTACCAGTCAGGTGCTGCTCGTGATAAGGATCTTGTCGAGGCAAATAAGTTGTGGCAGGCGGCTGGTGGTCCAGACCATGGAGAAATCGAGTGGACTATTGCAAAATTATGGTCTGACCGAGCTTCATGGGCAATCACACCGGATTTGATTTCAGAGATGTTCAATTCGGCGTTTAATACGAGCCAATTTAAGGGAGTGTCGAAGACATACGGCGAGATAATCCCGTCGTGGTTTGCCAAGACGTTCGACCCATTCTTTGCGTGGATTCCGAATATTGAAATACCAGATGCCCGAGCCGATATGTACAGTGCCTTCCACTCGAGTTCGGCGAGCAACATCTGGAGTGTGAACGAACCGGAGAAGATCGATAAGCCTCTTGAAGACGCACTGGCTGAGTTCGATTATGACACGGCTTACGAGCTCGTGAGAGGTGTTCAAGACTTTGCTGTCGAGAATGGTCAATTTGGTCGACACATTGCTTACAACTATGTGGTACCAGGTCTGAGATGGAACTTCCTAAAGGGTCCATACCCTGAAGATCCAACGACCATGTGGAGCTTCCTAAACGGAAGTCTGTGGGCTCACGGCCAGTGGAACGATACAGATGACCCATCTTGGGAAGGTGTATCGCAGCCCACTCCGGTGGCTCTATAAGTAAAATAAATTTAGAGTGCGAGCTACAGATTTTTGTAGCTCGCACCCGTGTAATATCTCTGGTATAAGCGGAGATAGAGGTTTACTAATTAAGTATGACTAATTACATCGTACGTCGAGTAATTCTCAATTTGTTCGTCATATATTTAGTCGGTAGTTTAATCTTTGTTCTGGTTCGGCTGCTGCCAGGTTCCTTTATCATCCAACGTTCTGGATTGGACTTAGCAGGCCTGACTGAGGAGCGAATTGC
>PBOW01000002.1 GCA_002725365.1 Chloroflexota bacterium
ACTTCGGCCAGATCTCTCCAGAGAATATTATGGTGGTGGGGCCGGACTCTACTCGACTATCTCTGACTATCTTCGATTCTGCCGGATGATTCTTAATCAGGGAGAATTGGACGGTAAAAGAATTCTCAGTCCTGAGACTGTTGGTCTAATGTCAAGAAATGCGATGGGCCCCAACAGAGTGCAACCACTTCCGTCTTTTGACGCGGTTATAAGCAACGATGCAGAATTTTTCCCTGGGATAGAGAAGACTTGGGGTTTGACATTTCTGATCAATGAGGAAGGGACATTTACCGGGAGATCCCGTGAGTCGCTTAGTTGGGGAGGAATTTTTAACACATTTTTCTGGATCGATCATTCGAGAGATTCTGCAGGAGTCTTTTTGACGCAAATTAGCCCATGGGTGGATAAAGTTGCATTACCTTTATTTGAGTCATTTGAATCAGTGGTGAATGAGGTTGAACCGTAAACGGGAGCTAATTTTCCCAAGGCAATTTTCGGGGTTTAAGGACCTGTCTGAGTTCACCATCTGCTACCACTACGACGAGATCGAGCTTAACATAATTCATGGGACTCATCCCCTTAAGAGCTGTGGTGACTAATTCCTTCTCTATATGAGGGGTGGCAGTAACTACCACCAATGCCTTCAAATCCGTCTCAATATCCACCGGAGCTTCGTTGACCCTCTTAAGCGCTCTTCGTAGATCTCGCCGAACAGGTGTGCCATCAGCTGGATCTATATCAACCGGAGGAGCGATGACTGATACTCCAGATGCAACAGTCGAAGGCAGATGGGAAACTGTCCAGTGGTCGAATAAATCTATTTCTGTCAGCTCGTTTTCTTCTAGTACCATGGCGCGTTCGCGAATTTGATTCTTCATAGTAGTGAGCTCTGCTTCTTCTTTAGGCAGTCTGGCAATTTCACTGGAATCGAGATGGAAAGCTCCAGTGAGGCCCTCAGAAAGTGCGAGCCACTCAGTGGAAAACCCTCCGGTTACCGACATGTATGAACCCTCATTCTCGAGCTTCGCAAGTCTAGCTTTTCTAGGAATGCGGAGTTCGCGTCGCTCGTCATTTCCAAGGCCTCTTAGGCCTTGAGCTAGACGTAATCTAAGTTCCGAATAATCTGGCTCGTCAGTTGGTATTTCGGCTTTTGGCGGTATCCAAATCCCATAGCCACCAGGCTCTACCAAATTGTCTACCGCTACATCCTGTGTTAACAGAGTTTCGAATTCACTCAGTTCAGGTCTAGTATCAACGGGCCATAAAGTTTCGACAAAAACTCCTACTGTCCGCTCTCGCTGCCTAAGGAGGGCATCATATCCGCTGGTCCCGTCATCAACATCAATAGGCCGGAAGGTTCTATAGAATCGCTCGCTCATCCACGCAGCTAAAAGATGTACTAATGTTCGATCCGTTGAAGGTGTATCCAATGCAGTCACCTATATTCGTGGTGCATAGATTTGTAGGAAACTATTCTTCCGAAACACTCGCGCGCCTAACGAGGATGGGATCAATTCCATTTTTCACGAATTGAATCACAATATTCAGGTTTATCGCTAAGAAAATAAGCACCGAAACAAGCTTAAGAATATTCGCAAAAATTGAGTCACCTTGGTCGATTTGTTGCAGAGCGATTACAGTTAATATGCATGCCAGTAAAGAGATTCCAAGCCCTACTAACCAATCCCAAGATCTGATGAACCTCGAAAAGGCTCCAATAACCCCTGCTAATAAAGCGATGTGCACGGCTGCGCCACCAAGGACCGCACCGAGCATGGGGGTGTCGTGGTAATCCCAGAGTTCAAATGCCGTCAGTATCAGCCACATTGCACCAATCGGGGCGACGATAGCAAAGATAATTCCGACTAGATCTGATCGGTTAAATCGCATTTACCACTTCTTTCTCTTCAATATGCTCCTCGAAATGTCTGATGCATGCAAGAGGTCATATCGCACTTCGGCTCTGTCCGCCATCTACAGGAATTGTTGACCCAATAACCCACGATGCCCGTTTCGAAGCCAGCCACACTACTGCATCCGCTACTTCCTCAGGCTTCCCGAATCTGCCACCTGGGATTTCATTTCGGATGAACTCAGCCATCCCTTCTGGATCTTCAACTAGGCGGTTTCCCCAGGAGCCACCCTCAAATGCAATTGATCCAGGAGCAATGTTGTTGATTCGAATGCCATCGGATGCCCAATTACGTGCATATGAATTTGAGAGTGCTATCTGGGCAGCTTTCGACGACTGATACTGAGGAGGCCCACCGTGTTCTCTACCGAATATCGAAGAAATATTTATGACGGATGCGTGCTCTGATTTCAGTAGAGATTCGCGTAATGTTTCCATTATTCTCAATGGTGCCATCACGTTCAGTTCAAAAGATTGCCTCCAATTACTGTCAGTATCGCCTCCTCGGATGGTGGCACCCGCATTGTTGACAAGGACGTCCACATGAGGGAATATTTCCTGCAGTTTCCCATCAATTGTGTCTGGCGCACTAGCCGACGCAACATCGCAGGAGAGGGTATGAACACTAGAAGTACCCTGCCTATCTAACGATTCTTTTAAATCCGATAGAGGCTCTTCGTCGCGAGCGATGAGGAGTAGGTGAGATCCTTCCTCATAGAACTTCTCGGTAATTGCGCGTCCAATGCCTCGGGAAGCTCCAGTAACAATCACGTATTTGTCGGTCAGTTCAAGATCCATTTTGCGCCCCTTTTTGATCTAAAAACGTATTTTCATAACGGCGACTTATAGTCAGGCTATATGTACTAGGTTAGTCTGAAGTCATGTCAATTGAAATTAATCTTAACGATCATGTCGCAACTATTACATTTAACGATAAACAAGAGGTTTTTTCAGTGGAGGCTTCTAACCAGTTATCGGCGGTGGTTGAAGAGCTCGAGATATCTAGTCGCGTGGACGTGGTGATCTTGGAGCACGCTGAAAATGCTGGCGGCAAATGGGCCAAATTGAACTCCGTCCAAAGCCCGACAAGCGAACGATATGTAGAAATCAGAGAACTCGGCGCTGGTATACAAGCGATTGCAGGCCTGAGACAGCCGGTGATTGCCACCTGCGCAGGAGATTTACAAGGGCCTGGAATGGAGCTGTATCTTGCTGCAGATATTCGATTTAGTGGGTCGGAGTCTACCTTCCGGATGAGGGAAGCGGCGGAGGACAGACTTCCAATGAGCGGAGCTGGACAACGATTGGTCAGAGCAGTTGGGCAAGCCCAAGCTCTTAAGATGCTTCTACTTGGATCTCCTATTGACGTGGAAGAGGCACTTCGTATTGGTCTGATTTCCAATTTCAGTAAAGCGCCTTTTGCAGAGGCCCAACTCGCGAGTGAGGAAATTGCCAGTCGGGGCCCCCTTGCTGTCCGAACGTTTAAGGAGGCACTTCACAAAGGAGCTGAAATGACTCTGGAGCAGGCTCTACAGTACGAGCTTGATCTCACTATATTGCTCCAGTCGACTGAAGACAGAAAAGAGGGCGTAGATGCCTTTCTTGAGAAAAGGAACCCTGACTTTAAAGCTCGCTGACCCCCAAAAGTCTCACTATTACCTTTTCTTTGGTGGCGACTGTATTATCCTTGACGCTGAAAGAACGATGAATTGATAAGCGGGTGTATATGAACGTAGTAATGAACACTGATGAAGCTCATGTTGTTTTGAGTCTGGTGACCTCACAGATTCTCGATCATTTGCAGATGTCTGAGGAAGGGCGCGAGGTCGTCAAGAGCTGGCGACGTTCTCATAATCTTGGCTCGGGTGATCTCGATGAATTTGCAATTGAACTTAATGAAGCAGTTGGTAATTTCATAGATGAAAATACACGACGTATGGTACGTCAGCGTGGCAAACTAAAAGTTCAAGAGAGATAAAAATACGGGAGTTTTGTGATATGAAGGTAGAATTTACAGTCGACGAATGCCATCAAATGTTCGAGGCAGTCATCGAGAACTTAACCAAGGAGAACTTCTCGTCTGAAGACAATTATTCATTGGAAAATTGGCGTACTAACGAGATGAAACCGGGTTCTCTGCTGATGAACAACTTAGCCGAGAAAATTAATCGAGAAGTGCAAGGCCAGCATGATCGATCTGAGGTCTCACCCATTAAGAAACCAGATTGGGCATAACTGACGAAGAAAGTCAGGTAGATGACATCGAATAGTGATGAACCCCCATTAATCATCGAGCGGAGTGAGTCTGGCGTATACACCCTCGTATTGAACCGTCCTGACAAAATCAACTCGGTCAATATGGCAATGCGTGATGAATTATGGCAAGCTCTGCAATTACTTAGAGATGATAGTACTGCGACGTGTGCCATTATCCGTGGAAGCGGATCACGCGGTTTTTCTGCAGGGGCAGACATTTCTGAATTTGGTACAGCCCCAAGTCTCTACGAGTCAAGAGAAGCAAGATTGAACAGAGATCTTTGGGGAATGATGTCAAAGCTGGAGCTGCCACTGATAGCTGCGATACATGGATATGCGTATGGGGCTGGGCTGGAATTATCCTTGTACTGTGATATCCGTATCGCGACCAGTGGGTCGCAGTTCAGTATTCCTGAAGTATCCCTTGGCTATATTCCATCGGCTGGCGGAAGCCAGACGATTTCTAGATATTTGCGAAGATCGGATGCGGCCTTAATGGGACTCACTGGACGACCACTTACTGCCATCCAGGCCTATAGCGCGGGACTGATTCATGAAGTTGTTGAGGATTCGGAGCTATACCAACGCTCTGAGCAGATAGCCGACACAATTTCTCACTACAAGCCGGAAGTCATGCGGGCTATGAAAGCAACAATTAATCGCGGCGCTGACCTCCCGTTAAAAGAAGCCGCCCAGATGGAGCAGCTGCAGGCGTCTATGTTGAGCACTGGGAGTCAATAGTCGGACACGCTACTGTATTTGTATGGGGAAAATCAAATCCTTTTCGTCAGGTCCAGTAATTCTCTTACTGTCGTCACTATTTTTCATCGGCGTGGTTTTCTGGGGTCTCTTCAATGAAACTGAAATACAGGTACGGTATATCGATGCTGGTCCAGTTGACCGGTTCGCCATCGGGCAAGTTGATCAGGTCGACTCACTTCCTTTGTATGTGGTGGGATTAGAGAATGGGACACTCCGAGCGATCGACACCCGCCTTGAGGGCACGGAGTGTGCTGCGGTCTGGGTACCCGATGACGAGCGTGGTTCAATGATTAACTATCAAAGGTTGCCCGGAGTCTTCGAAGACCCATGTAGTCAGAAAATCTGGGCTGGTGCGGGGCATGCTATCGGTGGNGATGTGCCGTTGCGTACACCCTATCTTGAACCGCGTCCAGAAAGTGACGGCAAGACACATATCTTTGTGGAATATATTGTGATCGCTGGATTCCCTGAAGGTAAGGATGCTGGCTGGCGCAGTGANTAACAGTATTCAGGTGTTATCCTGCATCCCCTATTTGATAAACAGATGAAGTATTGCTTGTGGAGATAATTATGACAACTTATGAAGGAACCGACATACTTGTGAGCACCGAATGGCTCGCCGAAAATTTGGAAAATCCAAATTTTGTTCTCATTGACGCGGGAGAGGCGGATGCCTACCGCCGCGCACATATCCCGGGTGCTGTTGGNGTTCCGCATCCGTATCTAAAAGGNCGTGGNAGCAAACTCGTGATGGAGGCTGCTGAATTTGAAAAGGNTTGTCAGCGCTGGGGGATTTCAAATGACACGCCGGTCATAATTTATGATGACAACGCGTCCCTGCATGCTGCCCGTGTTTGGTGGGTGTTTCAATATTATGGACATACTGATGTGCGAGTTGTCGACGGTGGTTTCAACGCCTGGCTGGACGAAAATAGACCGCTCACTTCGAGAAATCCAAGACCAGAGCCTGGTACATTCAGTGCCACGGCACAACCTGAACAGGTCTGNTTAATTTCAGAATTGAAGAACCGAGTATCCGACGGAAGTGCTCCGGCAATTTGGGACACTCGATCGGACGCTGAATGGGATGGATCAGAAGACAGAGGTAACGATAGGACTGGACGCGTGCCCGGCGCGGTTCATCTTGAGTGGATACGGTTGATGCAAGGTCCACCTAGTAGACGGTTTCGTCCGTTAGAGGAAATCAGATCCACACTTGTCGAAGCAGGATTGGATCCTGATGGAGAAACTGTGACTTACTGCCAGTCGGGCATACGGGGAGCATTTGGGCACTTCATTCTGNCGTTACTCGGGAATACATCCGCGCGGAACTATGATGGTTCGATGTCCGAATGGACCTCAGACTCATCAGCTCCTTTGACGCTTGGGTAGAACTAATTATTGCTGTGTTTTGAGCCAAACGACGGTTTTGGCGATGCCCTCAGACAGTGGAGTTGTGGGTGTCCATCCCCAAACTTTTCCGGCTTTATCCGAGTCCAGTGCAGACCGTCTCACATCGCCCGCCCGCGCTGGTGCATGTATAGGCTGCTGCTTATATGCAATTGCCGAGGCTAGAAGGGCAAAAATTTGATTAGTGCTCGTCTCTATTCCAGTTCCAGCGAGGCATGTGTCTGGTGATTCCTCCTGAGCCGCTATCAATATGTCGACGATATCATCTACATATATATAGTCCCTAGTGTCGTTGCCATCACCAAAAATTGTGACGCTCTCCTCAGACAACATACGGGCACCGAAAATTGCTATCACACCCGCTTCACCANGGTGATTTTGACCAGGCCCATAAATGTTGCCGGGCCTTACCACAGACACGGCTGTTTCAGTATCGTGCGTGAGGACTCGNAGATATTGTTCGACCGCAAATTTTGATACTCCATATATCGATTGTGGATTTACTGAAGTGGATTCACTGAANGGGACTGCTGAGCTGTTTCCATACATGGCTCCACCAGTCGAGGTAAAAACTATTCTTGGTACAGAGAAATGGACTGCTGATTGAATGAGAGAAACCGATGCGGTCACGTTATCTTGGATATCTTGTATTGGTTCGCGCGATGATACAGCCACCGATGTTTGAGCAGCCAAGTGGAAGATAGTNTCCGGCCTTGTGTCGGCTATGAGCTTGTCGACGATTGGACGGTTAGATAAATCGATCGTGTGGTAGCGAACTTCGTCAATGAAAGTGGGAGGTTGTTCTTTGTCGATAGCGATAATGCGGTGGTTACTTCCGTGGAGTCTTCGCAACAGATGTTGTCCTACGAATCCAGAAGAACCAGTCACCAGAATACACTTCTGTGGCATGGGGTTTTCTCACTTTCTGAGCGAGATNGTCAACTTTCCTTACGATTATTTCNTGTTTGATGATTATACATATGACTCATCTTTGTCAGGGTGCTATTATTTATCACGATTGACTTTGTCCCGCTGGGGGGGCCGTACGGCTGAGATCCTTGGAATATAGGACCACCCCGAGAACCTGAACTCGGTAATTCGAGCGGAGGAAAGCGAAGGAAGAGTTGTAGAGCTTGTTTCTACTCCGCTCAGATCTCCACGTANTCTCCGCAATTACCAATAGTCTCAGGCTAATAAAGCCAGTTGTAGGAGAAATTTATGCTCGCTGAGATACAAGTAATNCCACAGCCGTCAGGGACGGAGACGAATGAATATGAGTATGTTGAGGCCGCAATAGATTTGATCCAGGAATCAGGTTTGTCATATGAAGTGGGGGCATTAGGTACTTCAATTGAGGGACCTTCAGATGAAGTCTGGGATTTGCTTCGCCGTGTGATCGAAATTTCGGTTGAGTCGGGTGCAGAATCGGCGGTGGCACAAATTAAAATTGGTTATTTCCCGGGTGAAGAGAAGAGNATCGCGAGTCTTACCAGCAAGTTCAGAGTAAACCGATGATCNTTCACAGTGTAAGACTCAGACGTAGTCTTCATGGGGTCTCACTTCCACTTTTGGTAATCGCTGGCTTGCTGTTGCTGTGGGAAATTTTAGTCANTATCAATGATGTGCCCATGGGGATACTTCCACCTCCTAGCAAAATTATGAAGGAATCATTTTNCCTTCGTGAACAATTGATGGGACATGCTCTCACCACGATAACTGAAGCAGTNGTGGGCCTTGTNCTTGCGGCACTGCTAGGCACTGTTGTCGCTGGNGCATTAGCGAGTCTGGCAATTCTTAGGAAGGCCNTCCTCCCAATACTAGTAATCTCACAGAATATTCCAATGATGATTCTCGCTCCGCTGATTGTCGTTTGGTTTGGTTTTGGTATCGAGCCAAAAATTGCGGTCGTAACACTAGTGTGTTTTTTCCCTATTGCTGTAAGTTCNGCAGATGCGTTGATGAATGCAGATAAAGACTTACTCGACCTGATGAAATCCATGGGGGCTAGTCGGCTACAAGTACTGCGTTATGTGCGAATTCCTCAAGCAGTGCCTTCATTTTTTTCAGGTTTGCAGATCGCCGCAACATATGCTGTGCTGGGGGCCGTGTTTGCTGAGTTTTCTGGGGGGACGTCAGGTCTGTGGATCTTCATAGGCCGCTCCCAGCGGGCATACCGCACCGACCAGGTGTTTGCNGCGGTATTTTTAATTGCCATTTTGAGCATTGTGCTCTTTTTGTTGGTTCGTTGGATGGCGCACTTTTCGACTCCGTGGAATCGAGTTGGTTCGGGCGCTGATCTTCGTGAGCAGGGGAAATGATTGGAAGAAAAGGAAGTGGCTATGTTACTCAAACGATTTGGATTGCTGTTTATGATCANGTTGGCGGCTATTGCTGTTACAGCTTGTTCGGCAGATGACCCGAAAGAGATGCGTGATGTGAAGGTAATGCTGGACTGGACACCTAATACTAATCACGCGGGAATATATTTAGCTAAACATAAGGGTTGGTACGAGGCAGAAGGTATCAATCTGTCGATAATCGAACCGGCAGAAGTTGGCGTAGAGGCGGCGGTTGCCGCGGGGACCGCCCATTTCGGTTTTTCGTACTCAGAATATGTAATTCCTGCGAGGCAAATGGATGTAAACGTAGTATCCATTGCTGCTGTGATGCCTTACAACGATTCTAGTTTGATGCTTTTGGAATCAGCAGGTGTCTCACGACCCCGGGATCTTGCNGGGAAATTATACGGAGGTTGGGGAGGACTTCTTGAAACACATTTAGTCANAACTTTGGTGGCATGCGATGGAGGCGATGCAGACACTGTNGAATTCGTCGAGGTTGGCAACGTNCCTGCCGTAGAAAGTATGGAGGCGAATCGGTTTGATTTTGTCTGGGAATACGAGGGCTGGGGAGTTATAAGATCCAGAGAACTGCTTGGCAGACAAATTACCACACTTAAATTCAGCGATTATTTCGAGTGTATCCCAAATTGGTATACACCAGTGATCATCACTGGCGACAAACTAATTGAAGACGATAGCGGGCTCGTGGAAGATTTTCTTGCAGTCACAAGACGTGGTTACACCGAGGCTGGTGAAAATCCAAGTGCATCAGCGCTGGCGTTGACCTCATTGGCTCCCGAATTAGATGCAAAACTGGTGGAACTTGCAGCGATATATCATGCTGACAAGTATCGGGACGGAAACAAAAAGTGGGGAATCCAGAAAAAGGATGTATGGGAAGAGTTCTCAGAGTTCCTGCTCGATGCGGGATATCTTGAATCAGCCCCAGATGTTGGAAGCAACTGGACAAATGACTATCTTCCGTAGATCAGGAATCGAAGATGCGACTTCTCACCGTTACAGGCCTAGCGCACAGATTCGAACGGAGCGGAGTATCGTCATTAGGTGAGCCTATCCAAGCTATAGGTAATCTCGATCTGCATTTGGAAGCCGGCGAGTTTGTCAGTATCGTGGGGCCAAGTGGATGCGGGAAGAGCACACTTTTGAAGATACTAGCGGAACTCATTGACCCGAGCGAAGGCGACATCAGTTGTTCTCGAACGGGCGGTAGTCTTCGTGAAGTTGTGTCTTATATGCCGCAAACTGATTCATTGTTGCCTTGGCTTCGAGTTAGACAAAATGCGCTACTAGGGGCGCGAATTGCTGGTGTGGATGTTCAGAATGCAGAGCGTGAATTCGATCGTTTGACCGATCAATTTGGTCTGAGAGGGTTTGAAAATGCATGGCCTGCGCAGTTGTCAGGGGGGATGCGACAAAGATTGGCACTGATGAGGACATTCTTGATGCCTCAAGAGATCATGTTGTTTGACGAACCCTTTGGATCTTTGGACGCGATCACTCGTCGAGAGATGCATCAGTGGCTGCAATCGGTCTGGACAGAAACTAATAGATCAGGATTGTTGGTGACTCATGATGTAGAAGAAGCTCTGTTTTTATCAGACAGAGTGTACGTTATGACTGGACGGCCAGGCCGTGTACATGATGAAATTGATGTCAATTTCATTCGCCCCAGAACGGCTCAGCTCTCTGCTGACCCAGACTTCGTCACGATGAAAAGTAGGCTTCTTGAGAGTCTGGAGGTAGGCATGACTAGCGCTCAGTCTGACTACCCCGAGCAATCCGCATGAGTTCTAAGATGTCTGTAGTATTGGCAATATCCTCTAATCCTGAGAGGAGCTGTTGCGCTCCTTGAGTGCCTATTACCGCCTGAGTTAAATCGTTGAATTTCTTAGTTAGCATCTCGTCACTGAGTGGATTCTTTGGTGACCCGGACGCATGTTCGATATGAACCTGATACGTCATCCCGTCTATGGTCCGTATCGACGCATCAGTTTCATCTTCTTGAAACGAATTGTTAATGGTTGCTTGTATCTTTGCTCGCAGAGCCTGTACTTCTGGTTCGTTCACGCGAAGGTCGG
>PBOW01000020.1 GCA_002725365.1 Chloroflexota bacterium
TCTATTTCTAATCGAGAAAGCATCTCCGTAATCAGCGCTCCACCGCCATGGACGATTACGAATTTCCTTTGCGTATCAGATAGTTCAAGAATGTCCGTGAGGGTCGTGTCATTTGCGCCGAGGGTGGACCCCCCGATTTTCACTACGGTCAGGATTTCAGTAATTTTGGACATTTTGCCTCCTTACGTTGTGTAATCAGCATTAATATGAACGTACTCGTCAGTTAAATTGCAACCCCATGCGGTTGCTTCGAAAATCCCATTACCAACCGCTACATCAATAACCACTTCATCGGTATCCATGGAACGTGACAATTTGTTGAGATCGATATCACATGGTGCCCCGTCCTCAAAAACAGTCGTCCCAGAAATATTGACTGAAATCGTATTAGTATCGATTTCAGATTCGGCTCGCCCAATTGCCATCAATACTCTACCCCAGTTGGGATCATTGCCTGTGACCATGGTTTTAATAAGCGGTGATGAAACGATTGTTCGAGCAATGTTCCGTGCCGACTGCAACGAGGACGTACCTTTAACTTGAGCTTGGATGAGGCTCGTTGCCCCCTCACCATCCGCGGCGAGGTCTCGAACTAATTTCTCTGAGAGCAAGTAGAGAGCATTTTTAAACGATTCCGCAGCGGGATGCTCATCATCTATGGGGCTGCCGATTTTTTGGGATGCAAGCATCAGTACTGTATCGCTGGTGGACGTATCCATATCGATATCGAGCATGTTGAACGTCTGGTCTACCGTGACTTTTAGGATATCTTGCATCCAAGAAGGATCGACATTGGCGTCGGTTGTAATGAATCCAAACATCGTTGCCATATTTGGGTGAATCATCCCAGAACCTTTGGCACATCCTCCAATTACGTATTCTTGATTTTCTACTGAAAAACGAATCGCACACTCTTTTACCTTCGTGTCAGTAGTCATGATCGATCGCGCGAAGTTATGTCCTCCGGAGGCGCTGGGTTGGAGTGATTGAATTCCTGTCGAAATAGTTGCCATCGGGAGACGACGTCCTATCACGCCGGTCGACGCATTGAGGATTTTCGAAGGGAGCGTGTTTGAGAGCGCAGCGGCCTGTATGCACATATCTTCGCCGTCAATCTTCCCCTGAGGGCCAGTCATAGTATTAGCGTTCCCAGAGTTAACGATCAGCCCTTTGAAGTTGGTATTTTTTGCTAGCAACTCACGAGATCGCTGAACCGGCCATCCTGTTACTGAATTTTGAGTGAATACTCCGGCGACAGTACACTCATCCTCGCTGAGTAATATACCGAGATCGAATTTAGGCTCTTCCCCGTAAGTTTTAACGCCCGAAAAAATGGCGTCGGCCGAAAAACCCGAGGGAGAGGTTATATTCCCGTGTTCAATCCACGTGAGATCTGATGGAGGACTTTGCATGCTTCGCCTTCTCTTTATCAAGCTATACTCCGCACAATTAGCAGAGATTCCGTATTATACCCTCTATGACCACAGAGATTAGGCTGGCAAACAAAGAAGACATGCCAAATATTAATGCGATTTATAATCGCGAGATCCGTGAAGGAACCGCTACCTGGCACCTGACGGAATGGGACGAGCCCGAACGTCTCGAATGGTTTGCTGAGCACACGGCTGAAAATGGTGAGCCAATCCTTGTCTATTCGGAGCAGGGGGTTATCGCGGGCTTCGCCTATCTCACAAAATATCGAGGAGCTCGAGGAGGGTACCGCTATACTCGTGAGAGTACTGTTTATGTGGACGAGAAATTTCAAGGGCAAGGTATCGGGACTTGCCTTCTTGACGCACTAATTCAAGCCGCAAGAGACTACGGACTACATGTTCTCGTAGCTTGGATAGATTCCGAGAATGTAGCATCAATTAATCTGCATAAAAAAATGGGCTTTAGTACAGTAGGGATTGAGCCAGAGACAGGTCATAAGTTTGGTAGCTGGCGATCAAATCAAGAAATGGCTTTCGTTCTAGGGCAAGAAGGAGATAATGAGTAGTAAAGATTGTGAGATGGGCACACGATCAAATGAGGGTATTGACGGCACCAAATCTGGTTTAGCTAGCATATCTATGCGGGAATTAATCCGTCTCGATAGGACGGTACTGTTCTCAATTCTTCCTATTCCTTTTATCTCCTATGCAGTGGATCGGGATGAACGTCTCGGGATTATCGTGGCTGTTATTTCTGGTATTTATGTGCTGTTTCTTACTCGAAATAGAGTTCGACTACGTTGGTTATTGTTTCTGTTTGGCTCCCTATTTTTTGGTGGTGCCATCCTCGGACTTATCACGGGTAGTGCGAAACTGTTTTTTGCCACGGATCCGGCTGAAGATTTCCTCACAGCAACAGCGATGTTTGTTTCCATTTATATCAATCGTCCGCTTGCTGGGCTGCTCATGCATGAGATGTTCCCAGCTGTTCGAGGAAAAATTGAATCCGAAACCCGCTATCTTAAGCAAGTCACGGCTGTGGTTGGTTGTGTCAATCTCACAACTGGATTGTTTCGCACATTCCTCCTACTGAGTTCGGTTCCTGTGGAATACTTTGTTTTGATATCCAGACCGATTGCTTTTACCGGTTCCGGACTTACAGTGCTGATTTCTCTGTGGTTATTGAAGCGACGCTCTCAGCAACTCCGCAGAAATGGAAGTTAGTTCATAACCCAACCCTAGGGCACTTGTCCGCAAGCGGGCATGCTTTGCATGCTGGATTGCGCGCGTGGCATGTCCGTCTTCCATGTTGGATAAGGTCCATATGGTAGGCGTATATGTCTTTCGGAGGAACGCTCTCTTCGAGCTTAATATGTGCTTTTTCTGCCGTCATATTCGCTGGAATCAAGCCAAGTCGCTTAGATACTCTCTCTACGTGAGTGTCTACCGGCAGTACGGGTCTACCAAGCGCGAAGAGTAAAACGCAGGCAGCAGTCTTCGGGCCAACTCCTGGAAGTGACATGAGCCAGTCACGTGCCTCAGTGAGGGGGATGAATTCAAGAAATGATAAGTCGAAACTATCGTTCCGATCGGCTATTTCTCTAAGGATATAAGTTATGCGTTTAGATTTTGTTGGAGCAAGCCCACCGGGTCTAATTGCTTCCTCTAGTTCGGCTACATCTGAGGACAATATTAACTCCCATGATGGGAATTTCTCGAGTAGTCTATGCATCGCTTCTCCTGAGTTATGGTCGGAGGTATGCTGCGAGAGCACAGTAAGGATTAGCTCGAACATCGGATCTCTAGACACCTGCTGAGGCGGGCGAGCATAAGCTTCATCTAGAATTTCAATTATTTCATTGGGTTTCCACTTTTTTTTTGGTTTCACTTAAGCTTTCGCCTTTACACTAGACCCATGTGGTACAAATCTTAGCGGATGAGTAATTATGGGAATCCTTTAGGTGACAAAAAGAGATCAAATACGTTTGACGGAACTTGCAGAATGCGGAGGCTGAGGAGCGAAACTCGGTCTCGAACCGCTGCTGCAGGTGCTGCAGCCCATTCACGATATGTTTCAGGACTCAGATGATGAGAATATGCTCGTTGGCCTGCGAGAATCTGATGATGCGGCCGTTTATGAAGTGGCTGATGGTATGTCAGTCATTCAGACTGTCGACTTTTTCCCTCCGATAGTTGACGATCCGTGGACATATGGAGCTATATCCGCTGCGAATGCAATGTCAGATGTGTATGCGATGGGTGGAGACGTCAAGTTCGGCCTCAATATAGTTGGTTGGCCTGAGGACTTAGATACTACTTATCTTCAGGAGGTACTTCGTGGTGGGGCTGAGAAGTTGCTCGAGGCAGGGGCGTTGGTGGCCGGCGGACACACGGTTAAGTCCCAGGAGCCTTTGTTTGGGCTCTCTGTTTCAGGGCTTGTCCAATCTGAAAAATTGGTTCGGACGAGTGGTGCCCAACTAAATGATCTCCTTGTTATCACTAAGCCGATTGGTACCGGCGTGGCTTTGACAGCATGCAAAGGAAATGCAGAGCTAGCATCGTCACTACTTCCAGCAGTAATTCAGTCGATGCTGGTTCTAAATCAGAAAGGATCAGAGACAGGGCTGCGGTGCAATGTGAGTGCAATGACCGATGTCACGGGATTTGGTCTTGTAGGCCACGCTGCGGAAATGGCCGATCAATCTAACGTGACACTTGTCATCCGTAGTGGGTCAGTTCCATTATTTGCTGATGTTATTGACCTTGTTGATAATTCAGGGTTGTCAGGCGGATTGGGCTCGAATAAAGCTGGTCTTCTGAAGAAGATAGGTAACCCTGATACTTTGTCATCGAACTTGCTGGATTTGTTTTTCGATCCCCAAACCTCGGGGCCTCTACTCCTATCGCTTGCGCCTCCAGATGCAACAGAATTTTGTAATGAGATGGAATCATTGGGACAACAATGCTGGATAATCGGTGAAGTAACCGAATTTTCGGGCAGCTCGATTCTGTTTGACTAGGTCGGATGGTGACTAATTTTTAGCAAGGGGACTTGCGCTGTGGCTCAGTTGTGGGTAAATTTAGCACTCACCGTCTTAGAGTGCTAAGTAGGTGAATGTTTCGGCGGGGCGTAATTTTCTGATAGATCACCCTGCCGTTTGAGTGTGCATATTTTGAAATGTATTAGGAATTGTAGTTAAGGAGCAGGGCACAGATGGCTAAGCAACTTCTTTTTGATGAGAATGCAAGACAGGCATTACGCGACGGAATTGACGCGTTGGCCGATGCAGTTAAGATGACACTTGGTCCAAGGGGCCGAAATGTTGTTTTGGATAAGCGCTTCGGTAATCCAACTATCACGAATGATGGTGTAACCATAGCTAAAGATATTGAACTTTCAGATAAGTTCGAGAATATCGGTGCACAATTAGCAAAAGAAATTGCTTCTAAGACGAATGATATCGCCGGTGATGGGACTACTACGGCTACTGTGCTTGGTCAGGCCATTGTTCACGAAGGTATGAAGAACGTGGCTGCAGGTGCAGCACCTATGGCTCTGAAGCGAGGTCTGGAAGCTGCTGCGAGAACTATTCGGGAAGAAATTACCGATGGTGCAACCCAAGTGACTACCAGAGAGCAAATGTCTCAGGTAGCCGCAATCTCGGCAGCTTCCGCCGAGATTGGAGATCTCATAGGTGAGGTTATGGAACAAGCAGGCAAAGACGGCGTGATCACAATTGAAGAGGGCCGTGGGGTTGAAACGGAAATTGAATATGTAGAAGGTATGTCCTTCGACCGTGGATATATTTCTCCATATTTTGTTACTAATCCAGAACGGATGGAATCAGTAATTGAAGATCCGTACATTTTGGTTACAGATCAGAAACTTTCATCAGTCAATGACATTTTGCCGTGGTTGGAAAAACAGCTGCAGGTATCGAAAGATCTCTTGGTTATCGCGGAAGATGTCGATGGTGAGGCCTTGGCTACTCTTGCAGTGAATAAACTGCGAGGCGCGATCAATGTGGTGGCTGTTAAGGCTCCTGGATTCGGTGATAGACGTAAGGAAAATCTTGGTGATATCGCTGCCTTCACAGGAGCAACGTTGATCTCGGGTGAACTTAACCGGAATTTGGATGACACGGTTTCGGTTGAAGATTTCGGTAGGGCACGGCGAGTTGTCGTAACCAAAGAAGACTGTGCACTCATAGAAGGTGGTGGGACGGAAGAGTCCGTCGAAGAACGAACCATGATGATACGTGGACAATTGAACAATGCCACTTCAGACTGGGATAAAGAGAAGTTAGAAGAAAGAATCGGACGATTGTCAGGTTCTGTGGCGATTATTAAAGTTGGGGCGGCTACCGAAGTTGAGCTGACCGAAAAGAAGCACCGGGTGGAAGATGCTTTATCCGCCACACGAGCTGCAGTTGATGAAGGTATCGTGCCTGGTGGTGGGGTAGCATTCCTCAATTCCGTTGAAAAATTGGACACCTTAAAATTCGATGATGAAGACGAGGCTACCGGAGTGAGAATTCTGCGCAGAGCATTGGAAGAGCCGCTTCGAAGAATCGCGACTAACGCTGGACAAGATGGCTCGGTCATCGTACAAAAAGTTGTAGGATTGGATTCGGGTCAGGGCTACGATGCAGCTGGGGACAATTATGGGAGCATGATTGATCTTGGTATCATCGACCCGGCTAAGGTGACCAAAGCGGCTCTGGAAAACGCGGTTTCGATAGCAGGGATGGTGCTTACTACGAACGTATTGGTGACTGACGAACCAGAAAACGGGGTAGCGGCTATGCCAGCCGGCGGTGAAATGTACTAGGCTAAAGCCAAGATAAAATAGAAAGAGCGGCCAACTGGCCGCTCTTTCTATTTTGTCTCGACGTGTATCGATTCCCGAGTTACTATCAAGATAATGGATATAAAGAAACCACACTCGAGCGAGCTTTTTTTACCTTTTGGGCAGTCTGTTTCGCATGGAACACAGGACATCAGGATTCGAAACGGCGTGATGAATTTTGCTGAGCCCAGTGATTCTGCGGGAGCCTTACCCCGTTTGGGCGGAATTCCGATCGCGGATGAACTTACCGTGGATCAGGCCGCGATTGAGGAAGAAGTTCGTAAAAATGTACTTGTTACCACAACGGAAAACATACTGAATTGGTCGAAAGCTCATTCACTATGGCCAGCAATGTTTGGTCTTGCGTGTTGTGCTATTGAGATGATCGCCTCAGCGACGAGCCGGTATGACATTGCGCGATTTGGTTCTGAGGTATTTCGAGCCTCTCCACGCCAGGCTGATCTCATGATTGTGGCAGGAACGGTTACGTGGAAGATGGCACCAGTCGTCAGACGCATTTATCTCCAGATGGCTGATCCGAAGTGGGTAATCTCGATGGGTGGTTGTGCCACGATGGGTGGCCCATTTTCGTACGCGTACAGTGTGGTGCCTGGAGTTAACTTGCTCACTCCGGTGGATGTCTACGTGCCAGGATGCCCCCCCAGACCGGAGAGCCTATTGCAGGCCCTGATGATGCTGCAAGAACGGATCAAGAACTTCGAGGTGGCGGGTCAGCGGGAACGTCCAGAACCGGATGGCGATTTTTCTAGTTTTCTTCCGGCCGGTGATCCTATTCGCAAAGAGCTGGAGTCTCTATTTCCACCGTACGAAGGGCTTGATGATCCGTCTAGAAGAAGTGGTGGAGTACCACTTGCTAAAGTTTAGCGATATTCGTGTATTTGTTGAAAATAAACGTTAATCTCAAAAGCCAGGTCCTTCGAATCAAATCTATTTTTCCAGGTTGGTTGGTCGTGCTTGGTGCTTCTATAGCGCTAGTGGCTTCCCAGGGTGCAAGCGGCGCGCCCTTAGGTGTTCTACAACGTCCCATGCTTGATGAGCTTGGATGGAGTTCTGCTCAATATTCATTGAGTGCCACACTCTCATCGTTACTGGGTGGGGTTGCGGGCGTCATAATCGGGCCTTTTTTGGATAAGTTTGGTGCTCGGAGACTGGTGTTTTTTGGCGCAGTAGTGATTGCACTTTCCTTTTTTGGTCTCTCGCAAATGAATTCATTCATTGTGTTTCTCATCTTGGCTGCTCTTGCAGGAGCTTTAGGAACAACTCTTGCCGGACCATTTGTGGTTAATGTAACGGTGGCAAAGTGGTTCGTTGTCAATCGTGGCTGGGCTTTGGCTCTTGGTTCTACCGGGGTCTCTATTGGTAACATGCTGTGGCCGATTGTGATGACGAATTTGGTGGACATGTGGGGCTGGCGTAACGGTTACTTTTGGCTTGCAAGCATAGTATTGGGACTCTTGGTTGTAAGTGGCCTGCTGCTGAGAAGTAAACCGGAAGACTATGGCTTGCTGCCAGACGGTGTTGGTGTGGAAACAGCTGATAGTCAGCGAAAATCGGACTACCTTCGCGTTGTAGATGATTCCGAAAATTCTCTTACCCGTGGACAAGCGTTACGGACAAGATCTCTGTGGTTGATTAGCGGTGCCTACGGTATACACATGGCCGCGCTGGTCGCAGTATTAATGCATGGGATCCCATTTATGACTGATTCTGGATTTTCCCGAAATATTGCAGCCTCAGCAATGGCGATAAATGGTTTTGCTAATCTATGTTCGAAAGCTCCGTGGGCATGGGGATTAGGTAGATTTCCGGTGCGCTATTTAGCTGCATTGACATTTGCTTCGTCTGGCACGGGAGTTGGGCTAATGCTGATAGCTACCTCATTTCAGTCGCTTCCCTTGCTGGTCTTGGGATTCTTCTTCTGGGGATTTGGTTTTGGCGGTACGATCCCCGTTGGGGAGTCGATTTGGGCTGATTACTATGGGCGGAAATATTTGGGGGCGGTGCGAGGTGTAGGTAAACCTTTGACCATTATTCTTGCGTCATTAGGGCCATTGTTAGTAGGCTGGAGTTTCGATATCTACGAGTCTTATAGAGGAGCATTTTTTTTTCTCGTTGTGGGATATTGCTTTGGAGCAGTGATGATTTTGAATTCTCCCAGGCCGCGTCCAACTCATGTTTGAGGACTGGTTCGATATAGTTGATCCCGTGGTAACCTCGAGGGGTTGCAAACATTCAATAGTATTGTTATCTGGAGGACGATTGAAATGAATTTTACTAGCAAAATTGTCAGTCTAATTAAACCTAGAGTTGACGCGCACGCTCACTGCGATGTTCCATGTGGGATTTATGACCCTAAAGATGCTCAGTTAGCAGCAGAAACCGTCGAAAAGATGATGACCCTTATGGACGGTGTCGACGCAGGTTCGAAAGAGACACGTAACTCATTTATTCGGTATGTGGCTGCGAAAGAAGTACACGCTGAGAAAGTTAAGCATGAAGTGAGAATAATCTGGGGCGATTACTTCAAGCCTGAACACCTCGACAAATTCCCCGACCTGCACACCAAAGTATGGCAAATTATGAAGACAGCAAGTGCTTGTCGACAGGGTGCTGACGTAGCGGATGCTGCGAACTTGCGTCAGCAAGTGGACGAATTTGCTGACATGTTTTGGGCGACCAAGTCTTAATTTGAAGTGATGTGATGTTCTTGGGTGGAGGCTTAACTCCGGTCAGGTGTCTAGGCGAGAGTATGCGACCTGCTCTTGAGCCAGGTGATTTTTTGCTGATGACATCTGGAGCTCCTCCTGCAGAAAATGCTCGTGGAGCAATAGTCTGCTTTAGAGACCCACGCAGTGCTTCTGGAAGATTTCTNCTCAAGCGCGTAATTGGCTTGCCTGGAGAATCTATAAGGGCCTCCAATGCAGTGTTTATTAACGGTCGACTGCAGGAAGAGCCTTATGTTGCNACCACAAATCTTTCTAGCCACGTCCAAGCACGTGGAGTGAATCAGATTTCTGCGGGGACATATTTTGTTATGGGTGATAACCGCTTGGAAAGCACAGATAGCAGGATGTTCGGTGCAATAGCGGCATCCGAGATTATTGGGACCATCAAATTTCGTTACTGGCCTTTCTCGCGGATCGGCAGACTCTGAATCATATCTATGGACTAGGAGTCTAGCCACGGGGCCCATTCTGCAGGNGGTATCTGTTCCTTTGGAGACAAAGCCCTTAAACGTTNGACAATGTCAGGTAGGCTNGCTAACAGACTTCCGATAGCTTCTTTCGTCGTCTCTCGACCTAAGCTGATTCTNAGCGATCCGCGAGCTAGATCGAAGGGGACACCCATAGCGGTGAGGACATGACTTGGCTCGATTGACCCTGTTGTACATGCGGATCCTGAAGATGCTGCTATCCCNATGAGATCGAGAGCAAGTAGGATGGACTCTCCCTCTACAAAACCGATCACGCAGGAAACGTGNCCAGGTAAACGGNTGTTCANATCTTTCGTGCCCGTTATTCCCATGCAGGGAATTCGTCTGGGNAGTTCAGTCATCAAAATTTGCTGAAGTTCGCGATCTTGTTGGATATCATTAGTCATACGTTTCGATGCGAGTTCTATCGCGGAGGCAAATCCGACTATTGCCGGAGTATTTTCTGTGCCAGCTCGTAACCCTTCTTCTTGACCTCCACCAAGAATCTGCCCGTGTAGAGGAGTGCCAGATCGAATATAAAGTGCACCAGCACCACGTGGCCCGTATAACTTGTGGGCGGTGAAAGAGACCAGATCGGCATGNAANTTCGATAGATCCACNGGGATGTGAGCCACCGACTGTACCGCGTCTGTATGTAGAGAGATGCGCTCGTAAGTAGTCTTGAGTTTCTTAAAAATATGGGGGATATCGTTGATAGTGCCGATCTCATTATTAGCGTGCATCAGTGAAATAAGAATCGTATCACTTTGTATATGAGCTTCTATATCCTCGAAANGTATGCTTCCGTCGNTCCTTAATGGAACGATAGTTAAACTTATTTCGTTCCGTCTTGCGAGATCTTCTAGTGGATCGAGGACAGCATGATGCTCACCCGCTGAGGTTATTACGTGCTTTCTTCTATTTGTGTTTACCTCCACCACGCCCTTTATTGCTAGGTTATCTGACTCTGAGCCACCGGAAGTGAATAGAAGCTCATTGACGGAGCAGTTCATCGTCGACGCGATTAGGTGACGCGCCTGATCGATTGCACGGCGTGTGTTTTGAGCTTCGATGTAGANGGATGAGGGATTNTGCCAACTTGAAGTCAGGTATGGCATCATCTGTTCTAGAACCAGAGGGTCAAGTGGAGTGGTTGCGGCGTGATCAAGATAAATTCTGTCACTGTGGTTTTTATTCTGGTCCGTCATCGTCTTTCGAGCATACAGTAACAATGGTAGGCTTGAAAGATGTTTGGCACTGTTGATAGAGAAATGCCCGTCCATCAAGGTCGCAGGGCTCGCGGTACTAAGGGACAAATAGTGTCCCTGCTGCGATATAGCCCCATGAGTGTAGTTGAGNTGGCAGAGCATACTGGTATTGCAGGGTCCACGGTCCGCCGCCACTTAGATGTTCTTATGAGGGATGGCATAGTTGTCCAGCAGCCAGTGAAAGCCTCAGTAGGAAGACCAAAGTTTCTTTTTTCACTCACGGACCAGGGTTCTGAACATTTCCCACGGAATTATGCTGGCTTAGTAACCAGGCTAGTGTCTGAAGTACTTTTACTTACTCCNGATCAAACAAGCAAAATGGCTGGGAATGATCTCGTAGAAACTCTTTATGACAATGTTTTGNAAAGATTGATTGACGATTACAAACCTCGAATCACAGGTAAAAATTTACTTGAACAGGCTGAGCAGGTGTCGAGCTATATGTATCTTGAGGGTATCGATTTCCAGGTGCGATACTCGGCGGACATTAGTTCCGATACCGAGGAGNTAGAAATGTACGGACTAGGTATGACGGCAAGATACGAGGATGGGGTAATTGAGAGAACGAAATTTCTACTTNGTGAACTTTTGGATGCAAANGTTTCAATAGTAGAAACCGACCATCTCCCAACGGTTAATATCCTTACATACTTGATCACTAAATAGGCTAAACTGTTTGATGAATGAATCAGGGAGAACTAATTTATGACTTCATTACTTCCAGGGATGGGTCCCACTATTTCAAAGTCGGAAGNAATATCCGCGTTAACTANCGATGACGTCANGGTGACTGTGACGGAAAGAGCATCCAGTAANGCTAAGGANCTTTTAGCTTCAAAAGGNTTCCCAGANGCATACCTCCGAGTTTTTGTAGTAGGGGGTGGNTGTTCTGGTTTCCAGTATGGAATGTCCATCGCTGAATCAGCNGATGATACCGACAAGATTATCGAACTTGAGCACGTGCGTGTTGTCGTTGATAAAGATTCAGTACCGATGATATCTGGTGCNGAAATAGATTATGTCGAAGATTTAATGAAGAGTGGATTCACCATTCATAATCCGAATGCTACATCCTCATGTGCTTGCGGATCTTCCTTTCAGACAGCTGACGGTTCGGGTGTGGCTAGGCCTTGTTCATAAAGATATAACCTTGGCCTTGAAGAATTGAAGTCTTTCTCATCAATAGGCAGGCAGTATTCTCAGAGGACGGGCAGTATCGGTATGTACTTTCAAGAGACTGGGGCACAGGTCGTTGCTTAACTTGGGTGATGTTGAATCCCAGTCGAGCGGATGCCACCACTGACGATCACACAATTCGTAAATGTTTGCGATACACCCAGTCTTGGGGCTATTCAGGACTTGTNGTGGTGAATCTCTTTGCATATATTTCGTCTGAACCCTNCAANCTTCGTTTGGTGTCAGATCCAATAGGTCCTGAAAACGACGAATATTTAGCTAAATACTTAAAAGTGGCAGACCGATGTTTGGTAGCGTGGGGTGCGGTTGGAGATTTGCCCTTCATGGCAGAGAGGATTCGGCAGGTNACACCACTGCTGCCGGCAGAAGCGCTTTGCCTGGGCTATACGAAAAAAGGTTGGCCAAGACATCCATCAAGGGCAGCCTTGGATTTGCCGCCGCGGAGGTATGACTCACAGTACAACTGCCGTGATGAAGAATAAAGCCCTGCCGAGAGTTTCCCCACCGAGTAATGCTCCCAAGGCTAAATACAGAAGACCAGTTGTAGACATCATGCCGCCTATTCTTGCGGCATGTAAGGCTAGCCAAGTTGCGGCGATAGGGAAAATGAGTCCTACTCCGATTCGAAGCCAGAATGTTAATTCCATATGGAGTACGGCAAGGGAAATCTCGTTCTCAGGTGGAGAGGATGCAGGAAGTAAAGAGGAAATTATGACGATAATCGAGTGCAATATGAGGCACACGAGCGTAAAAAGTGCCATTGATACCATTGGCTCTTTTGGGAGACTCCCCGAAGTGAGATACCAATGCCCCCAAAGCATAGCCATGAAGGCTCCTCCGAGCACTAGGGAGCCGAATATTAAATTTAGATGAAGGAGAGTAGCAGACCAAGCCGGTTCTGAAAATGTCGCTCCGAGAAGCAGTATCACGAGGAGTCCGACGATTGACGACGCAGTAGCCGCTGGCGTTTGTGGTGAAATAGTCTGCCGGCGAATAAATAGACTTAGGGCAGTGAGTATACCCGTTAGAGCCACCAATGAAATTGGAATGAATGTCTCATTCGTGACGGTGGTCTGAAACCCATCTATCGATGATGGAATGGGATTTAGCAGAATGATGATGATTGATATTAAAACTGCTGAAATTATTGAGAGCGAAGCGGTTAGTAGGTACCCCTTGGTCAGTTCATACTTATAGGAAAATATATTTAGCATCCATACTGATCCGACTGAGAGTTGGATCAGTACTAGTAATAAAGTGTACGGTAGTGAAGCAGTACTCACGATAAAATCTTCGACTAATTCCTGTTCTCAGTCAACTCGTTCATATTTGAACAAATAATTTAATCCTTGTCCCTGGAATGGTAAGAATTGTCTAGTGCACCAGCTGCCGAAGCACCTTTCAATCGACGATCGAGATACCAAAATAATTCTTTCAGCAGTGCAGCTATTGGGACGATCACTATTACGCCAACCGCGCCCCACAAAGAGCCAGCTACGACCAGTAAGAGTAATATCAGCCCTGGATGAATGCGGACAGCATGCCCCTGTATACGAGGTGCCAAGAAAACATTTTCGGTCAGCTGAACTGTGAGATATATGACGACAACCCAGATGAAGAGGTCGGGATTTGTTGCTGCCACGACTATCAGTCCAGCGATAGCTCCGAGCCAAGGTCCCGCAACAGGGATTAGTTCAGTGACTCCGGCCCAAACTCCCAACCAAAGAGCCCACTGCACCCCTAACAGTTTCATCGCTAGACCTACCGCTACTCCGACGACTAAGCCTAGGAGTAGTTGCCCGCGCAAGTATCGGCCGAGGATGGAATCACCTATTCGAGCTAGATTTATCAGGTCATCACGTACTTCTGGCGGACTTGCTTGTTTGATGCTTGTCTCAGCAAAATGCCTGTCTCGAATTGCATAGAACATCCAGAACGGAACCACTAAAAATCCAATAACGATGGTAATTGTTTTGGTAATTGCATTGCTTGCGACTAGTATGTAGTCTTCTATGGTCCGAGAAGCACCATCACTGAATGAACTAATAAGGATCGCCAAATAATCATCGAAACGCATCCGATAGGTCGCTGGTAGCAATTCGCGCACGTTGTTTGACCAAAGATTTAGCTGTTGGCGAGCGCCTTCTAAGATCGTTGGGAGGTCATCTACAAGAAGTTGCGTTTGTTGGGCAACCGAGGGTGCTACCGCCCAAATTGCGGCTATCAAACCAATTAGGGCTACCGCATACACAACTAAGACAGATATACCTCGTCTCCACACATCACCTCTCCGGGTTTTTGCAGGGAGTATTTGCGACACACGATCGACCAGTGGCGAAACGATATATGCGAAAAGCGTACCAATGAAAAATGGTATTAATGCTAGGCGTGCCTGATACGATACCCAAAGCATTAGGCCGATTGTGATTATCCACAGACCCAGTCGCATTTGCTGTTTATTCAACATAGCTAAGATGATAGGCGCAATGGCGGTCTGGGATCCAAGCGCGGTGGCTACTTCTGAATTATCGCCACTGCGGTCAGAAGTGTTTCACCATCTTGATTGGTGCAGTCGATATCGTATTGCACTTGCTCACTATTTTGCTTTTTAAGGGTTCCTGTTGCTTTGACTTCTGACGGCAGTAGAGTAGGGCCTCTCCATTTCACACTTATCGATCCGCTTGTTATCCATTTCTGGCCAAAAGCTTCTTGCATTATTTGACATGCGAGAGCATAGAGAATCATCCCATGTGCGACAGGTCTTCCAAATGGACCACTGTAGGCCTCCTCTGTCTCGCGATGAATCGGGTTGCTATCCCCAGAAGCGATAGCGTAATTATTGACTAGCGGCTGGTCAATTAACAATAATTTTTCGGTGAGATTAGGAGGGAAGTGTAACTCAGTCACGGCTGTCACCCCCGAGGACCATTACTTTAGTCTTGGATTCAAAACACATATTTCCTTGTGAATCAGTCACTTGACTATCGAACACTACGATACTGGTTCCCGCCCGTTCAGAGAGCTGACTCACTGTTGCAGTGATGCGGAGGGCGGTATCGAAGGAAACCCGATCATTGGCGATATGCTCCTGCCCGGTGTGGACAAGATTTTTTGGGAGCTCCAATACCTCGAGAATTTTTGCAATTATTTCTGTGACGATCATTTGTGGAGGTACTAGCTTCTCTGTGAGCCAGTCAGGCGAATAATCGCCAGTCGCGAGGAGATAAGCTGATACATCATCCGCCCCGATTCGGAGGTGGAAATCATTTACCAACTTACCAACCTGTAAGTCATCGATTTTCATGGAGCAGTCGCAGCTCTAGGAATTGTTTGACAAATAGCCTTCGACTACCGAGTGGTCCCGTATTTCTGGAGCGGGGTTATGGACTGCGAAAGTTACAATGCCCGATTCGTCAATAATGAATGTTCCTCTCTCGGCGAATCCTGCTCCTTCATTCCAAACACCGTAATCGCGGGCTGCCTCACCTTTCACGTCGGCAAGCAACGTGATCGGGATGCTCTCAGCTTTCTTGAAGGCTGCGTGTGCATAACGACTATCTCGACTAATTCCAAACACCTCAGCTCCTGATGTGTCCCAACCGGAAAAATCGTCTCGAATAGCACACATTTCTGTTGTACATGGCGGCGAGAAATCGAAGGGATAGAACACCAGCACGACTTTTTTGCCCCGCATNGAGCTTAGAGATACTTCTTCCCCAGATTCATNGAGAAGNGTAAAGTCTGGTGCGGTTTGTCCAACCTCTATATGTGTCATTAAAATCAACTCCTATTTGTAATTCGGCTATAAAAACAACGGTCCGAAAACTACCGCAACTATAGCCATAAGTTTCAGCAGA
This sequence comes from Chloroflexota bacterium, assembly GCA_002725365.1. Taxonomy (GTDB): domain Bacteria; phylum Chloroflexota; class Dehalococcoidia; order UBA2979; family UBA2979; genus UBA2979. The sequence goes on from PBOW01000020.1 coordinate 15,819, forward strand.
ATATTCAGCGAAGGGCCAGAGGTGTCTTTGAATGGATCACCAACGGTGTCACCTACGACCGCCGCTTTATGAGCCTCGGAATTTTTNCCACCGTAGTTTCCTTCTTCAATGTACTTCTTGGCATTGTCCCATGCTCCTCCAGCATTAGCCATCATTATGGCAAGCATAGAACCGGCAGCGATCGATCCAATCAATAAGCCCCCAAGTGCCTGTGCTCCGATCACTGCACCNACGACAATAGGTGCCGCTACGGCGATTACGCCAGGCACGATCATCTCTTTCAAAGAGCCATCGGTAGAGATTCGAATAGCCCGCTCGTGGTCAGGCTGTTCGNTGCCATCCATTATCCCGGGGTGTTCTCTAAATTGTCTTCTGACTTCNTCAACCATTGCCTGCGCAGCGCGACCAACGGCACCCATCGACAAAGCCGAGAAAATAAACGGCATTAGGGCCCCTACTAACAGTCCAATCATTACATCCGCTTCCAGAAGGCTCAGCGAGCTGGAATCNATGCCAGTAACCGCCTGAAAAGTCGCCAAGAGTGCCAGTGCGGTTAACATCGCAGAACCGATGGCGAAACCTTTGCCCGTGGCTGCAGTAGTGTTTCCAAGCTGATCCAATGCGTCTGTTCGTTCTCGAACTTCAGGATCTAGTCCGGCCTGTTCAGCGATTCCGCCTGCGTTGTCGGCCACCGGCCCGTATGCATCGGTGGCAAGAGTTATTCCTAGAGGAGCTAGCATACCGACTGCTGCGAGTGCTACCCCGTAGAAATCAGCCAACTCATATGAAATGTACAGCGCTATTACAACAGTAACCATGGGGATAACAGTAGATAGCATCCCTAGACTCAGACCACCAATTATGATTGGCCCAGTACCTGATTCGGCCTGTGCTGCGAGCTGAACAGTTGGTTTGTACTGTATTGGACCGAAACTGAATCCTTCAGGCGAGGTGAATCCTTCGGTAGCCGTTCCTATTATTTGTCCAGCTACCAGTCCGACTAACACTACCCAGAAATAATCCATTTCTAGGTCAAGCTGCTGGACGGCAATGAATGTACCTATCAGGACTAGGCCCGACGCACCGAATACTCCCATCCTCAGAGCTGCGAGCAGTCCTCCTTGGGATGCTCCCTCTTTTGTTCGTACTAAGAAAGTTCCAATGATGGCCGAGATTATCCCGATTGCCGCGATATAAATTGGTAGAACTATATATTCAGTAGCATACCCAGCGCTCAGCGAAATCACTGCCAAGGTCATGGCTGCAACCATCGACCCGACGTAGGACTCAAAAAGGTCAGCCCCCATCCCTGCCACATCACCAACATTGTCTCCGACATTGTCTGCGATTGTTGCCGGATTTCTTGGATCGTCTTCTGGAATACCTGCTTCTACCTTGCCAACCAAGTCAGCACCGACATCAGCGGCCTTCGTGTAAATTCCTCCTCCGACTCTTGCAAACAGTGCAATTGAGGAAGCTCCAAAGGCGAAGCCAGCGAGAGGTGCGGGGTCCTGCCAAATGACATATAACAGTACAAGACCAATCAAACCTAGACCAACTACTGTTAATCCCATCACTGTTCCAGAGTTGAACGCGGTNCGTAGTCCAGCATTGAGTCCGCGCGAGGCCGACGCTGCAGTACGAACGTTCGCTCTGACAGCGATAGTCATACCTAAATAACCGGCAGTCCCGGAGAGTATGGCNCCGATCAGGTAAGAAACNGACGTTGCGAATGTGAATAGAGAATCATCACGGTCACCGAATTTATCTAAGATGTCTAAGTCTATGAAGAGAACCAAGACGACAAACATCCCCACCACGAATACTGTTAGAAATGTGTACTCGCGCTTCAAGAAAGAGGCTGCNCCTTCTTGAATAGCCTTTGCGATACTCCTCATCGTNTCGTTNCCGTCATCCTCGGCCATAACAGCTCTGGCTTTCACGAGTGCGAAAACAAGTCCGATGAGTCCTACGACTATAGACAAGTAAAGTCCATTTTCCATGGTTTCTATTCCTTCCTCAAACACTTGTAACTAAATTGTCCAAGTATTTTGATAAGTTTTTAATGAAATTCCAAGGGATATTACCAGCGTACATGCTTAAGAGCGACGTATCGCAAGTAAGCACTATATATCTGATATTTCCTTAGGCAATTCACCTTCTCTAGCTGCGTCTATCATATTGCGAGTGTCCTCTGGAATGGGCATTCCGTAATCCTCGAATCGCNTTTCCACCCATGCCCCAATTTGCCGTGGATCTTCGTATTCTGTACCAGCAGAGGGAGCTCCTTTTTCGTCGATAACATCTTGAGCGGATTTTAGGCGGCTTAGCTTGGAAATTACCTGGCTCAAGTTCATGCTTCCGCAGCTGGCACAGGCCTTATCTTTCGTTCGATCGGACTGTTTTCGGACCAATANTGTTGTTAAATCATCACAATCGGCACATTTGTATTCGTATAGTGGCATAGTNAAATCTCGTCAGATGGAGTAGTCATCCATACTGTCTGCGTTGTTTTCGTCGCGGGCCTTGCCTATCCGGTACCGAAGTGTATGTTCGGCGTCGAATCTTTCGACTGGGTCTTCTCCGGCATCGGCCTTGTCTGCCAGTTCAGAGAAATCTGACCCAAGTTCACCATCAAACCTGTCACCCATTTTACGNGCCCATTTTGCGAATGACCCCTGGTCTTTGCCTTCGAGAGCTCCAAGCTCAGCAGAGACATCAATTTCATCTAACCTTTGGTTAGCAGANCGGACTCTCGCTACTCGAGCAACCAATTGTCGNAAGTCCTGACCANCACATGCAGGNCATTTNGCCTCAGAAACTTTTGCACGGTTTCTTACGAATACGTCAACGTNCCTCTCGCAGCTCTTGCAGTTGAACGAGTAAATAGGCACTTGNTTCACCTCTCTGAGCAGAACTACTGAAAATGTAGCTCTTCTTATTCACTAAGGAAATTTGGCTCGACTTCTCCCTGAATATGCGTCAGTTGGCCGACATCGCCACCTACAGTCAATTCGATAGCGATCAGATCTATCCGGAAATTTTGCTCTGGTGGNATGTCGTTATCTTTTCCAAAGCTCGTCGCGAGGGCTTTTAATTTCGCCAGCTTGGCTTCTGATATTTTGTTCTGACTAGGGCCCATTTTACGACTGGTACGTAGTTTAACTTCGACGATGGCCGTGGTGTCACCTTTCTCGGCGACAACAGGTATTTGTCCTATTAAGTCGGCTGTCTTTATCTGCACATTTTTNGCACGAATAAAATAACCTTGCTTCTCAAGGTACTCGCCAGCGATCCGTTCGCCTGCAGCACCCAACAATTTTGCGCGGTCATTCATCACTAACTCCTTCGTAAATTTAGAGCCTCTCGGACGGGTCTGAACGAAAAGCGATGGATGGAAGTGGGCCCTTTGATACCTAGAGAGTGTAAGTGCTCTCGAGTCCCGTATCCAGCGTTCGCGGTGAACCCGTATCCTGGAAATGATTGGTCCAATTCACCTAGCAAGCGGTCTCTTTCCACTTTAGCCACAATAGATGCGGCTGCTACCGAAATCGACTTGGAATCCCCACCCACTAGGCTAACTTCATTTCCCAAGAAACCTAGTGTTTCAGTACCGTCAATTATTGCTGCGTGAACATCTATGAGCAACATGAGTTGCTTACACGCCTCAATCATTGCAAGTTTCGTAGCCCAGCGAATATTTATTGCGTCGACTACATGTGGCGAAACGACACCTACTCCAATTTTCGAATGTGCCTTAATTAGTTCTGATAGGCGAGCTCGAGCTGGTCGAGTAACACGCTTGGAATCGTTGATGTCCTTTACCCATGGCTCTTTTTTGATAGATGGCAGGAGTACCACTGCAGCAGCAACTACGGGCCCGGCAAGTGCCCCTCGACCCACTTCATCGACTCCAGCTACCTGGCTGTTCTCGCCAGCGGCATCAAGTAGTTTNTGTTCCAAGGTCCAGTCAGGGCGCTCGACTAAAGATTTCTGTCTTTTCAGGGCGATTTCTCCAAATTATTAGTGATTTCAGGATATATTAACCCGAAAGCAGTTAATTAATTTTGGAGGAATTTAAGATGCCCATAGTGAGAATAGAAATGCTCCCTGGACGATCATTGGCTCAGAAACGGGAACTGGTAAGACTTATTACAGATGCAGTATGTAATGTTGCCCATACAGAACCGGCTTCCACTCACGTGATTTTCACCGAGCATGACGTGGAAGACTGGGCATGGGACGGTAAACTGTATATTGATCAAGACGATGACTGAAGTTTATTATCATAAATTTTTCGACCGATTCCGCATGATATAGTTATGTCTAAATATCTTGTGGTGGGGCGTGAAATTCCAAAGTTATNTGACATTGTTTTTCNGTNCCCTGGCAGTTGAGAAGTAGGGGTTCACTTTATTTATGAAATCTCGTTCCGGAAGAAACTTTTTTATCTATTTCCTGGTTTTGATAACTCTGGTTTTGGTGGTTGTGCTTCTGATCAGGCCCCAAACTGGGTCGGGAATGAAGCCACTCTCTTGGGTCATCGCTGAAGCTCAAACAGGAAATGTCAAAAGAATCGCAGTTGACGACGATAAATTGAAGGTTTATCTCATTGACCAAGTCGAGCCNGTAATCTCACGAAAAGAATCATCGTCATCAATGGAAGAAATTCTCCGTGGTAATGATGTTGCGGTTGGGACAGACGGTGTCGAGGTTGAAATATCTGGTGGTGGGCGTTTGGACGGAGTGTTAGGGGCTTTTATATCGTTCCTGCCACTAATCATACTGGGGGCTCTNATCCTGTTCATGATGAGGCAGGCTGGTGGCGCAAATAACCAAGCGATGTCCTTTGGTAAAAGTCGCGCCAGAAAATTTGACGAACAGCAACCGACAGTCACTTTTGGGGATGTGGCTGGACAAGACGAAGCCGTTGAAGANCTNCACGAGGTAGTGGAATTCCTGAAGTTTCCNGAGAAATTTTCTAGTCTAGGTGCTCGTATTCCGCATGGAGTTCTGCTGGTAGGTCCTCCAGGTACAGGGAAGACGATGATAGCAAGAGCTGTTTCAGGTGAAGCGGGCGTCCCTTTTTTCCATTTGTCCGGTTCGGAATTTGTGGAGATGTTTGTAGGGGTAGGTGCATCACGGGTGCGTGATCTGTTTGATCAGGCTAAAAAACAAGCACCGGCCATTGTGTTTATCGACGAAATTGATGCTGTAGGTAGGCAACGGGGGGCCGGACTAGGTGGCTCCCATGATGAGAGAGAACAGACGCTCAATCAAATTTTGGTAGAGATGGATGGATTTGACTCCGAGGCGAATGTCATCGTGCTTGCGTCGACTAACAGACCAGACGTTTTAGACCCGGCTCTACTCAGGCCGGGCCGATTCGACAGACAGGTGATGCTGGCACTTCCAGATGTCCACGGGCGCCGACAGGTGCTCGATGTGCATTCCAAAGGTAAACCCATTGATGTAGACGTAGATCTCGAGACCGTTGCGAAACAGACACCTGGATTTAGTGGTGCNGATTTGGCTAACTTGGTAAATGAGGCTGCGATATTGGCTGCTCGTAGAGATCTGAAGCGCATACGCTCTGACGAACTCAATGAATCCATCGATAGGGTGATAGCAGGCCCGGAGCGAAAATCAAGAGTTATTACACCTGAGGAGAAGAAGGTAATTGCATATCATGAGGCAGGGCATACAGTCGCGGGATATTTTTCTCCTGATGCGGACATCCCCTTCAAAGTAACAATAGTGTCCCGAGGGATGGCAGGTGGTTTCACTCGGTCCCTTCCAGTCGACGATCGCCAACTGCAGGATCGTTCATACTACGAGGCTATGATGACGATGGCGCTTGGTGGTCACGTGTCGGAGGAACTGACTTTTGGTGAAATGACAACTGGAGCCCATGACGACATTGGGAAAGTNACTCAAATTGCNCGAAACATGGTGACTCAGTGGGGNATGTCAGACCTTATGGGACCTAGAACATTNGGCAAGCGGCANTCTATGGTGTTTTTGGGTCGTGATATTAGTGAAGAGCGAGACTATTCAGAAAAGACNGCTGAACAAATTGACGCGGAAGTAAAACGACTNATTGAGGAAGCACATGTGCGGTGTAAGTCAATTTTGACTGATAAAAAGGAAGTTTTAGCTAGGCTTGCTGAGCGATTGATTGAGGTGGAAACCTTGGAAGGTGAAGAGCTTCTGAAAATTCTTGGCCCTGCGGAGGGTAGAGGTAATCCAGCNGATGGTTTCGCCAGTGATCCAAGCCCAACTAGTGGATCTTCCGTTAAAGACGAGCCAAGAGATACTAAGTCTAGTCAGGGTAAGCCGGGCCTTGCTTGGGGTTCATAGTGTTAAATCAGTAAATTGACCGTATCCACNAACCCAGATTAAGCTAGTGGTTCCGGNATTTACGGATAATTAAGGTCTAACGCGGAGACGTATGATGACATCTACAACGGTCGACAGTAAGAGATACGCGATCATTCGCACTGGTGGAAAGCAATANAAAGTGTCAGAGGGCGATGTCCTCGATGTAGAGCGACTTGCTGCGGAGACCGGCGACACCATAGAACTCACGGAAGTATTGTTGGTGGGCGGTGATGGTGCNGAAGCTNAAATAGGTCGACCTCTTGTTGAGGGTGCGATCGTTCAAGCTGAGGTGATAGATCAGAGACGAGCAGATAAAGTTCTTTTCTTCCATTANAAGAACAAGACTCGNCAGGCCAAGAAAAAGGGCCATCATCAGCTGATTACAAGACTACAAATTAGNGAGATTCGTTCTTAAGGTTTAGGGAGTTACCAATATGGCCCATAAAAAATCTGGNGGTTCAACATCCAATGGAAGAGACTCTAATAGCAAGAGGCTAGGGGTCAAACGTTATAGCGGGCAAACNGTAACCGCCGGAACAATAATTGTGCGGCAAAGGGGAACTAGGGTGCACGCTGGCGAAAACGTCGGTGTTGGCCGGGACCATACTCTCTGGGCAAAAGTAGATGGTGTGGTCGAATTTGCGCCGTATGCTAAAGGGCGTCGAAAGAAAGTATCTGTTAGTCCGGCTAGCTAGCGTATTTTGGAGTAATCAATGAAAAAGGAAGTCCATCCGACCTATGAACTCACGACTATCAGTTGTGCGTGTGGTTTTTCATGGGAAACGAGTTCGACGNAGCAAGACCTGAAAGTTGATGTTTGTTCAACATGTCACCCGTTCTTCACNGGTGAGCAAAGAATAGTGGATACAGCTGGNCGAGTTGAAAGATTCAACAAAAGATATAGCCGAAGCTGACCGGCACTCTCCTGACTTTGCGGCATGTCATNGATATGTCTTAGAATTGCAGTTATGATTCCTTCCGTAGCGATTTTTTCGATAGTAGGACGAATACTATGAGNCAGGATTTAAACATCGATAGAATGGNATTGATGGTGATNGACGAAGCCGACGCCGATCTATTGAATGATGCCTTAGTCGAGGCTGAATTCCGAGTCACTAGAATAGGTAGTACAGGTGGTTTCCTTAGAAGGGGCTCGACCACNTTGATGTGTGGTATTAACGCGTCTCAANTTGATCGACTTTCGACGTTAGTCAAGGAACATTGCGAGGAGCGGGAAGAAATGGTGCCACTCCAGGGTCTGCCTCTGGCCGGTGATGCTGCTTTCTCCTCCCGTATCGTCCAAATACGAACAGGCGGCGCGGTGATTTTTGTTTTGCCAGTTGAGCGCTTTTTAAAGACATAATTTTCCGCTTTGTCGGGAAAATGACGTAAAGACCTAACAGCCGACAGTGAGAGGATTTGCTATGGACGATGGATTCGATCAGAACCCGTCAATGATGAAAGCAGATATTGAAACCATAACTTCACTTGCGAAAAGGCGCGGGTTTGTATTCCCATCGGCCGAGATTTATGGGGGATTTGCTGCTGCCTACGACTACGGACCTCTCGGCGTTGAACTGAAGCGAAATATCCGTGAGCAATGGTGGAAATCCATGGTTGACGAGAGAGACGATGTTGTTGGACTTGAAGCTGCCATTATTTCTAATCCAGCAGTCTGGAAGGCCGCTGGTCATCTTGATGCGTTCAATGACCCACTGGTGGAATGCTTAGATTGTCAGGCTAGATTTAGAGAGGATCATTTGGCTGATGAAAGCCCGGACGGGAGTTGCCCATCATGTCCAGGTACGCAAGGTTTTACAACACCAAGGCAGTTCAACATGATGCTGAGTACTATTGTCGGTCCAGTTTCAGATGAGAGCGGTCGGGCTTATATGAGGCCTGAAACTGCTCAAGGTATGTTTGTGAATTTCTCGCAAGTACAATCTACGATGCGGAAACGACTACCTTTCGGCATAGCGCAGATCGGCAAATCATTCCGAAACGAAATTACAGTGAAGCAGTTTATATTCCGCACGAGAGAATTCGAACAGATGGAGATGGAGTTTTTCTGTTACCCGGAAGATTCTAACGAGTGGTACGAATATTGGAAAACTAAACGACTGGATTGGTACCATTCAATTGGTATTCGAGCCGAACATCTCCGACTCAGAGCACATGATCCAGAGGAACTCTCGCACTATTCGAGTGGCACCACCGATATCGAAGTACACTTCCCGTGGGGATGGGGAGAACTTGAAGGCATTGCGAACAGAGGTAATTATGATCTCACGCAGCATGCTGACCATTCTGGACAGAAGCTTACCTATTTCGATCAGGATCGAAATGAACATATAGTTCCGCATGTGATTGAACCCGCAGCAGGTGTTGATCGTATTTTCCTTACCCTCTTACTCGATGCCTACGACGAAGAAGAGGTTGGTGAGGANACCCGGACAGTGCTTCGGCTTTCACCAAANATAGCACCCGTGAATGTCGCGGTNCTTCCACTTTCAAGGAATGAAAAGCTCACACCGACTGCTCGCAATGTGATGGATGTGTTGAGATCGCAATTCAAGGCCCAATATGACGATGCCCAATCAATAGGGCGACGTTATCGACGACAAGACGAGATTGGAACTCCTTTGTGCATTACCGTGGATTTTGAAACCATGGAAGATGACGCGGTTACTATTCGTAATAGGGATAGCATGGCCCAGGAGAGAGTACCAATATCGGGACTCATTGATGCCTGCAAGGATAATCTCGAAGCCATGACAGTGGAGAAATAGACTTCTGGTTTATTGGTTGAATCAAAAGTAGATGCAATCTACTCTGGGGCGAGTGGGAAAAGGACTTCAATGACAACGATCGAACGACCAGAACTTAAAATAATTCATACTAGCGACGTCCATTTAGGTGCATATGACGCTGGGAAAAGTGATGATGGAGTGGGGCTGGAGCATGCATTCAGCTCTGTGGTCAATCTTGCCATAGCTGAGGATGTAGACCTGGTTATCATCGCTGGTGATTTTTTTGACAATGCGCGGGTGAAAGAACATACCCTCGAATTTGCGGCTTCTGAACTTGCGAGAATCGACAGACCNACAGTGATTGGTCCTGGGAACCATGATCATGTGGGACCTTACTCCGTTTATGACAGGTTCGATCTTGCTGATGCGTGTCCTAACGTCACACTGTTACGTGGCCGGGATGGCGAGACTGCGGAGTTCCCAGCTCTAGATCTCGAAATTTGGGGCAGGGCACATACGGAGACATTGATGGATTTTTCTCCTTTCGAGGGGATACCTGAACGAGGAAGCTACGCTTGGTCTTTGGCNGTGGGGCACGGTCATTTCATTCATCCTAAGGCGCTTCTTCATCACTCATTTCATATTCTTGAGGAAGAACTTGCAGCCTCTGGTCGTGACTATGTTGCGCTTGGACATTGGGAGCAGATGACAAGGGTGAGTGCAGGAGACACCGTGGCCGCCTACAGTGGAGCGTCTGAAGGACTGGGTGGACACAACGGCGGGCATGCGCTCAGAGTTCACCTTAAATCNGACGGAGAAGTAGCGCTTACTGCCCTGCCACTAGAGGAAGGTGGTGCGGTGATCGAGAATGATGATATTCCAATACTTGAGGGTTTATCAGCATCTGATATGTAAAAAAAATCACCTGTTGACATAAGTGGGCTGGTAGTAGCATTATTGTCACTGAGCGGGATGCAGAATTGGAAGGTATGTGAAGTATGACGTATGTGATTACCACACCCTGTATTGACACGATGGACCAGTCTTGTGTGGACGTGTGCCCAGTAGACTGCATTCACTTCGAAGAGGGCGTTGACAAGATTCTGTACATCGACCCTGAGGAGTGCATTGACTGTGGAGCTTGTGAGCCGGCTTGCCCTGTTTCGGCAGTGTACGCTGAGGATGATGTTCCTGACGAAGAGGCCCACTATACGGAAATAAATGCTCTTTGGTTCAGTGACAAGGATGCAGCTCGAGCTAAAGTCGGCTAGTACTCTAGCTTTCCTCTTTCCTAAAGCGCAAGATACCTGTAACCCGAGCTGGGTCGAACTTTCCTTCATGCCACGGTGCTTTGAAGGCCCTGCTGAGAATGCTGTATCGATTATCTGATTTAAACGTCAGCCGGCTGCGAAGTCGCAGCAAGGTTCTTTCACCAGANCTTCCACCACCTGTTTTTTGGTTCTGGTGCCTCGTCCGTTGTCTGAGTTCTTGTATCAATCTCAGTCTGAGCCACACTTAAATACTGCTGGAATCTGTTTTTCAATCCAAACGGAAGTGCTACTAAATCCATCGCCAGGCCTGGGTCAGACTCGGTGTCTGGAAAGCATATTGTCATGGAAGGGGCGAAAGATTCGACCATAGACTTGCCCTCACCGATAGCGAACTGTTTCATTTCATTGATCACCCCATTGAGTGNTCCTCCCAAAAGTAATATTTCTTCTGGTTCGAGATTCAGGGTGCATGTGGCATTACTGAAATCAGACTGGAGCTGCTGCTGGAGACTGACAAGACGTTCTCGATCGATGGTTTGTCGTGGCAGGCTCAAAGCATAGACAACCGCGAGGAACAACGGCCGGATATCCTCATTTCTTATAGTTATAGTAGTCATCTTAAAATATTCTAACGGACTCACCAATTTCTCAACCGCTATCTGAGTCGTAAAATAGCAAAGATTCTGGTTGACAAAGACCTCTCTATAACCCATACTCTCGCTAACGAGGGATTCCGGCGACTAGCGCCGGAAGTAATATTGGAGGTTCTGTATGGCTGGAAATTATTGGTCGAGAAAACGCTTTTCTCGTCGAGCAGTCGTTCGTGGTGGTGCGCTTGGACTTGCTGGTCTAGGTGGCGCTGCGCTGATCGGTTGTGGAAGTGGGGACGAAGAAGAAGTCGCAGCAACTAGCTCGGGTTCTAGTTCTTCATCTAGTGCGGCTACCGCTGCAGCAACACAGGCGTTGCAACAGCAGCAAGCAGCAGCATCTGAAGCCGGAATTTTGACGTCCCGTCAATATCATGAGCCTCAGACTCTTGGTGGTATTTTCAAGGGTATTACTCAGGCTGAGCCTGAACAGGTCGACCCTCTTCAGGCGACTTCATATAAGGCTGCTTACTATTCTCGCTGGGCCTACCAGACTCTACTTGAGTTCGAGCCCGGTGAAGGAGACAATACCGCTAAAGGTAACGTACAGGGCGGGCTCGCCGAATCTTGGGAGTTTGCCGACAGTACGAAACTGATTTTGAACCTGAGGAAAGATGCTAAGTGGGACCCTCGTCCCCCAACAGAGAGTCGACCCTTTGTGGCCGAAGATGTTGTTCAATCTTGGAATAAATTCAAAGAATTATCTAACTCAGCCGCTGACCTATCACATGAACGTAGCAAGGATGCTGCGATCACGGATATGACAGCAATTGATGATCACACCGTTCAGATTGATATGGCGTTCACCTTCGGTGACATTCTGGCTGCAATCGCTTATCAGCGATGGTTTATGATTCAGCCTCAGGAAGCTATCGCTGAAAAGTACAATCCACGAGACGATATTCGTGGTACTGGTCCTTGGATGCTTGATAAGTGGGATCGCTCGGTTGCCATGCACTGGCGAGCCAGTCCAAATGCTTGGGGTATAAACAAGCCAAAGATGGATGGTTTTGATAACCCGGTCATTGACGAATATGCGCAGCGACAAGCTCAGTTCAAGTCTGGTCAACTTTGGTGGAGTCAGACTCGTCAGGAAGACATTATCTCGACGAAGGAAGAAATTCCAGAGCTTGATGTTTGGCAAGAGCCAGTTCAGAAAGGTAACTGGGGTATCGCGTTTGGTCTAAGGCCTGGTTCGATATGGCGTGACCAGAGAGCTCGACAAGCACTTTCTATGCTAATTGACAGAGAGCTGATTAACGACACGTTCTATGACTTAACAGCTTTCCGTGACAAGGGCTGGCCTACCAAGGCGAGAATCCACGGTATGGGTATTTCATCCGGATACAATGATTACTGGGTGGATCCAAAAGCTGAGGAATTCATGGATTACGCTCAGCAGTATAGTGATGCGCAACGACAATTGTATTTCCGTAACCCAGACGAAGCTGCGAAGCTTATGTCGGCTGCAGGTATGGAAATGCCTTATGAAATGCCGATGCGTTGGATCGCTACTACCGAGTACGGTACAACGTTCCCAAGAGTCGGAGAGGCTTACCAAGGTTTCTTTGAGCAGGACGGGCACTTTAAGATTACGGCTGAACACCCAGATTATAAGACTGACTACCTACCTCACTACTACTACGGTAGTGGTGACTTCGACGGCGTTATATGGGCCGCGAAGCAGGGTGGTGCAGGAGGACTACCGTTCGTGTCTCAGACAATGTTTGCTGACCTGTACTCGCAAGGTACAAGACAGCACATTGCCTATACACCAGGCGGTAACCAGCACAAGAACGAATACAAGAACCCAGTTGAGGTTAATGCTATCGAAGGTACTACTGCTTCTGACGATGCAATTCTTGCGATTCGTGGTGAAACTGATCAGGAAACCCAGTTGGCGATGATTCGTCAGTGGCAGGTGGATAACGTGGAAAGAATGCCATGTATTCCTGCTGGTTGGCCTTACGCTGTTGCGCCTTATGCGCTCAGTTGGCCGTTCACTAAGAACTGGGGTTGGCGTCGTGACCACCTTGAGTACGAAGAGCAGCAGCGATTCTCTCAGGTCTGGATCGATGAGCCACTGCGGAAGCAGTTACTGGGCTAGAACGGTCCGTAACGACTTTGATTTTAAGACGAAGGCTCGACATGACTTCGGTTATGTCGAGCCTTCGTGAGTAACAACAGATAACTATTACTTTTTTGACTCTGTTGGAGGGTCAATTTTGGGGGTGTTTGGGATGACAACCTACATTATCCGGCGAGGCTTACTGACATTAGTTTCGATTTGGATGGTTACAGTAATCATCTTCCTTCTGCTTCATGTCATAGGTCCGTTTTTTATCTCGGATCGCTCATTTAACCCGGACGACTGGACCGAATCGATATCGTATTTTCTAGTACCAGAAGAGCAACTGGCTGATCCGGTGATGGTTAAACAGACGTTAGCTCGAGCTGGATTGGACAAGCCGATTCTCGAGAGATACGGTTTCTGGCTTGGTCAGCTATTGCAAGGTGATCTCGGCTCTTCCGTGATAAGTGAACGCGGTATTTGGGATGAATTGAAGTGGCGACTTCCAGTTTCGATAGAGCTGGGCGTGGTGGCCATAATCGTGGCGGCGTTCGTCGCTGTCCCTCTCGGTGCTCTGACTGCAGTTAAGCAAGATACTGCTCCTGACTATATTGTCAGAGGATACGCAATCGCACTTAGTGCTTTCCCAAACTTTTGGATTGCAACCTTGATAGTTGAGTACGCGTCAAAGTGGTGGAGATGGGCGCCCGATATACGATTTGAGCACTTCTGGGTGGATCCTATGCAACATCTCAGCGTGATGTGGCTTCCAGTACTTTTGATCGCTCTTGCGCCCGGCAGTGTATTCGTCCGATATATGCGGGCGACTATGCTTGAAGTACTGCGGCAGGACTTCATCCGAACAGCGCGTTCCAAGGGACTGCAAGAGTTTTCTGTGATCGTTAAACATGCGATGCGAAATGCAATGATTCCAGTTATCACACTTCTCGGGCTGGTCGTGCCAATTGTTATTGCGGGTAACGTGATATTTGAACGTTTCTTCACGCTTCCTGGTATGGGTAAATATATCGTGGATGCTGTCGGTGATTTTGATATCCCAGTGATCCAAAGTATGGTCCTAGTGTTTGCACTGATCATCTCGTTCACTAATTTCCTAGTGGATTTGTCCTACGCTTGGATCGATCCTCGAATCAAGTACAGTTAGGCAGGTCTAAATGTCTCAGGAAGAATCTACAACAGAAGAGTTTTTCGATATTGCACCAGAGGATAATCGACCTTGGGTGGTCCAGAAAGCAACAGCGATTGGGCGGTTTGCAGTCAGACGTCCTCTTGGTTTCTTTGGTGGTGTAATTGTTCTATTTTTCCTAATCATTGCGGTGTTTGCTCCGTGGTTAGCACCAATAGATCCATATAAGCAGTCACTTGCTGTGAGATTCGCTGAACCATCTACAACTCATTGGGTTGGTACAGACTATGTTGGGCGAGACATTGCATCCCGACTGATATATGGGGCGCGTCTGTCGCTATTTGTAGGAATGGGCACTGTAATTCTGAGTGGTATATTCGGTACGATTCTTGGAGTGATGTGGGCATATCTGGGTAAAACATTCGACGCTTTCATGAGTATGATGGTCACGGCCGGCTTGGCATTACCCGATCTGGTGCTGCTTATTATTGCGGCACAGATAGCTCGTCAGGCCGAAGTGAGCGAAATCTTTTCGATTGTAGTCACACTGTCCTTCACAAGGATGTGGGGAGTTACCAGAATTTATAGGTCAGCAGCGTTGGAAGTGAGAAGCAGGCCATTTGTAGAGGCAGCAGAATCGTATGGGGCTGGAGCTGTTCGCGCGATGGGTAAACACGTTTTGCCGAATGTATTACCACTAATTATTGTGAGTAGTACTCTTGCTCTTCCGAACGCGATTCTTGCAGAAGCGGGATTGTCCTTCCTCGGATTTGGACCAGCAGGTGAGCCTTCATGGGGACAAATGTTTGCGGGCGAAGCCAGAGAGTATTTCAGAAGACAAGTTTGGATGCTATGGGCTCCAGGTCTAACGATTGGACTCACTGTGATGGGCTTTAACTTCTGGGGTGATGCAATGCGGGACCTTTTGGATCCGCGTCTACGTGGGACTACGTAACCATAGGCTGAGTGCAGTACCGAGTAGACAGCACATATAGTACTGGTTTTAATGACTAAGCTGACTTTAAGGCGGCGACAGTCTCCTTGGAACAAGAAGCCCTAGCATTGTCTTGATGACTACAATAGTTGGCTACAATTCTCCTCAGAGAGGTATCTATTGTCTCTGAGGAGAATATAAGACTATATGCATGCGGCTCTGCTGCTTCTCGGCTACAACGCCTAATTTAGTTCCTTGGGGCGGCAGAATAATCCTGATAAGGCCCATCTCGCCATGCAAGGGCTTCCTTGAGGCCACCCTCTTTAAATTTGTC
>PBOW01000021.1 GCA_002725365.1 Chloroflexota bacterium
ATCGCCGTAGACTACAACGTTTTGTAGGCTGTCACTTCGGCCATGCACAAATCTTGAGAGAAACCACGGGTCGGATGGCAAGGCCCCGAAATGAACAATCGAGTTATCTTGTATGAGTGCTGCAGCATCCTCCGGCGAAATAATTTTCCCCTGATATCGTTCTTTCCAGTCAGCCATGTTGATGCCAATCGTCCGCACGTTGGCATTAGAATACTAGATGGAGAGGCGCCGAGGATTACTTTTTCGAGTTCTTTTCCGCGAGTAACCTACCGTTAAATTACTGGACCAAACTATGCAGATGTCTAATTTGTTAGGAAAAACTCTCCGAGAGCCTCCAAGTGAGGCGGACTCAGGATCTTTGGCCCTACTGCTCCGGGCGGGATATATTTCTCAGTTGATGGCTGGCGCCTATACGTTTATGCCGTTGGGTAACCGGGTGCGGCTCAATATTGAAAATGTTGTACGGAAGCACATGAATTTGTCAGGTGCGCAGGAAATACTGATGCCTGCGCTCCAGCCGATAGAGATCTGGGAGCAATCGGGTCGAGCAGCCAAGATGAAGGATGTGCTATTCCGATTATCAGATCGTAGGGGGCGCTCGCTCGCCCTCGGGCCGACCCATGAAGAGGTGGTTACTCAACTCGCCGGTAAATTTATTTCTTCACACCGGGATCTTCCNCTTACGACATATCAAATTCAGACAAAATTTCGGGATGAAGCTAGGCCAAGAGGTGGATTAGTCCGAGTGCGTGAGTTCACTATGAAAGACGCTTATTCATTTGACCTGGATGAGGATGGGCTGAGTGATTCCTACGACAAGATGTTTCANGCATACAAGAACATTTTCTCTGAGTGCGGGGTGCCTGTCGTTCCAGTTGANGCCGATTCAGGCGCGATAGGCGGCAAAGGATCCCAGGAGTTTATTTTCATAACCGAGATGGGCGAAGACACTGTGGTGCGGTGTTCGGGGTGTGAATATGCCGCCAATTTAGAGAAGGCAACCTTCCTTCAGGAGAGTTCTGCGGAAGCTCAAAAGTCNTTGGAGGAGGTCGAGACACCGAATGTAGCGACCATCGAAGATCTCAGTGAGTTTCTCTCCATTGCGAATTCGAGTACTGCGAAAGCAGTTTTGTTCATGGCCACTAAATTTGATTCAGATGAAGAGTTTCCGGTCTTAGCAGTGATACGTGGAGATTTCGAAGTCAATGATGTGAAGCTCTCTAATGCGCTAGGGGGCGCTGAACTGCGACCGATGGAGGCTCCGGAGGCCGCAAATGTTGGATTGGTGCCTGGATATATTTCGCCAGTAAATCTTGCAAGTGAGGTGACAGTAGTTGCCGACAGGTCGGTGATTTCTGCAACTAATTTGGCTGGAGGTGCGAATCGTGACGGTTGGCATTACCTCAACACCAATTATGGACGAGATTGGGAAGCTGATATTGTGACCGACCTGGCTGAAGCTCAGGAAGGGCTTACATGTGAGCAGTGCGACGGAGGTATATTGAGCCTCGCACGTGGAATCGAGATGGGCCATGTGTTCAGGCTTGGACAGATCTATGCGGAAGCCTTTGGGGTTTCGATACAGGATTCTGATGGGGCCGCGGTAACACCGACCATGGGTTGTTATGGGATTGGAATCGGNCGGATATTTGCCGCTGCAGCAGAGGTGTTCCATGACGATAAGGGTTTGANTTGGCCAATAGCTATTGCTCCCTATCAGGTTCACTTGGTTGCCATCGGTATTGATAAAGATGACGCCGTTCGGGACGAGGCCTATGGGCTATACGCAGAACTCACCGAGAGTGGCATTGACGTCTTGTTTGATGATCGTGCACTCCGGCCCGGAGTGATGTTTAACGACGCGGATCTGATGGGTATGCCGATTAGAGTTACGGTGTCACCGCGCAACCATGAGAATGAGATAATCGAAATTACTGGCAGGGCAGATGGNGNATCGCTGACAGCTCCTCGTGCAGAGGGAGTAGACAGCATTAAGGCCGAAATTCNCAAACTACAGCAGGGTTGAACTAAGAATATNTNNCGTCNCACTAATCTGGGGTATCGGTGGTAGAATTATTAGACCAAATAGAGCTAGTGACTCGGTTAACAATCGCGTGCGCGGCCTTCAGGCTGGCGCTCTTTTTATTTTGGGGGACGAATGAGTACNAACGAATTAGTTACGGCAATNAAGCAGGTCTCTGATCAGAAAGGCCTGAATACGTCTATTGTGCTGACGAAGGTAGAATCGGCGATCGCTTCTGCCTTACGCAAGGACGACCTTCAGTATGCTGAAATAAAAGTCCGGATCGACGAAGCAACGTCCTATATCACGGCTGAGCGACTGTATACAGTTATGCCTTATGAAGAGATTGAGGATGACGAAATTGAAGTGTCAGCTGATCGAGCCGCAACGATGGGTTTCTCAAGCGCGAAGACGGGCGATATTATCAATGAACCGATCGAGCAACAGCGAGTTGACGAGGCGGGACGAGTAGCTGCCCAGACTGCAAAGCAGGTCGTATCCCAGGGACTTCGGGAGGCAGAAAGAGAAGCAGTTTTTGAGGAGTTTGTCGGAAAAGAAGGCGAGCTGACGTCGGGTGTGGTCCTNAGGGTCGAAAGTGGCCGTNGGCAGGTTGTCATTGATCTTGGGCGTGCCGAGGCGGTGTTGCCATGGGCTGAACAGATACGGCCAGAGCACTATCGTCAGGGTCAGCGAATTCGCGTATTTATTAAAGAAGTGTACAGGGCGGCTAAAGGCCCGCAGATTGTTGTGTCTCGATCCCATCCGGACGTGCTCAAGCGGTTGTTTGAGTTGGAAATCCCTGAAATTAGCAGAGGGACTGTCGAAATAATGGCCATCGCCCGCGACGCNGGTTTTCGGTCGAAGGTGGCGGTCATTTCACGTCANCATGGAGTTGATCCTATCGGAGCCTGTGTTGGCCCTCGAGGGGGCAGAATACAGAATATTGTTACAGAACTAGGTGGGGAACGCATCGATATACTTCGTTGGGATCCGAACGAAATCGCCTACGCNGCCAACGCTATTTCGCCGGCACAGGTGATTTCAATCGGCTTGAACTCTCCAGAAAACACCATCGAAATTGGAATACCTGATAGGCAAATGGCNTTAGCTATAGGTAAAGAGGGGCAAAATGCCAGACTCGCGGCTAAATTGATTGGNCGGAGAGTCTCCCTNAATGCNGAAAGTACGCTGCTAGAATCGGGTGCGGATTTGATACCGCCACCGGAACCAAACATGGAAGCCGTTATGCTCAGTCGAACACCTCCGACCAGAGCTACAGATTCATCTGATGAGTCGGTCAGTACTGATCTCCTTCATCAAGATACTTCTCAGGCTGTTCAGGATGCTGATGACAAAGACTCTGCTGCTTCCAAGCAATTGACGCCCGAGATGGAAATTCTTGCCGCCTTCGCTCCTGAGAGTGATGCCGATGACGCAGTAGTAACTGCAGACGTTGATGAAACTGAAATTGCGGAAATTACACCAGAAATTGATGAGAAGGCTTCAGTCTCTGGTATTAGATTTGGTGATCAGATAGAAGAATTACGCCGCGAAGAAGAAGAGATACGTCCAGGTAAAAAGGGCCAGAATAAGCGGAAACGTGGCCAGGATAGAGGACCTGCAAGGCAGTCCCAGGGACGCCGGTTTGATTACGATGAAGATGAGATCGAGGCTGCTCTCTCCGGAGATGACTACTTCGATGAAGAATTCGATATTTAGCTGTGGTGAGAAATTGAAATGACCGTTGATCAAGAAAAAATAACTCTTCCATCCGCAATTGTGGTCAGGGATCTGGCAGAGATCCTTGATACCTCCCCTGTAGAGGTGGTCAAGGCACTAATGCAGAATGGAGTTATGGCGACCGTAGTTCAGGTGATTGATTTTGNCANAGCNGCTATTATTGCTGCCGATTTTGGATTCGATGTCGATNCTGAAGGGGATGCACTGGACGACGCNCNGGAAACCGAAGAATCTACATCGNTACGATTGATTGATGANGGNAAAGATGCCGTCGTTCGCCCACCGGTTGTCACNGTTCTGGGTCACGTTGATCACGGAAAAACCACCCTTTTGGATAGGATTAGGTCAGCTAATGTCCAAGAAGGTGAAGCAGGTGGCATAACTCAACATATCGGGGCATACCAAGCCAAAGTTGGCGATGGACGAGTAATTACTTTTCTTGACACGCCGGGCCATGAGGCATTTACTCAGATGCGGGCTCGAGGAGCCAATATAACGGACGTCGGTATTGTTGTTGTGGCTGCTGATGATGGGCTTATGTTGCAGTCTCGAGAAGCGATATCGCACGTTAAGGCTGCTCAAGTTCCGTTGATCATAGCAATTAATAAAGTTGATTTACCTGATGCAGATTCCGCCAGACTAAAGGGTCAGCTCACCGAGGAGGGACTCTTACCGGAGGAATTGGGTGGTGACCAGATTGTTGTAGAAATTTCTGCACTTGAAGGCACGGGGATTGACGAGTTGCTGGAAAATGTGCTCGTAGTAGCAGACCTTGAAGATCTCAAGGCCGATCCCAATAAGCAATCTCAAGGGATCGTATTAGAAGCCAAAAATGATCGACTCAGGGGAGTTACGGCCACGCTACTTATTCAGACCGGGACGTTACGTACTGGCGATGTACTTATTGCGGGTACAGCATTCGGCCGGGTGAAAGCGATGTTCGATTCTGATGGAATGCCGATCGAGTCGGCTGGACCGTCTACTCCTGTTGAAATTTTGGGGCTATCTGCTATCCCATCAGCTGGCGAATCGTTTGAAACGAGTGCGGATCTGAGATTGGCGCGTCAAGAAGTTGACACTCGCGAGCGGGAGAATTCAGGTACTGGTCAGAGTCAGGCAGTAACGCTAGATTCACTCTTTGGTGAAATTCATAAAGGGAACGTTACCGACTTTAATTTAGTTGTGAAAGCTGACGTGCAAGGCTCAATAGATCCATTGGTCCATGTCCTGGAGGCTCAGTCGCATGAGGAAGTTAATGTCAGGGTTATTCATGCGGCAGTCGGGTCCGTAACTGAGTCGGATGTGCAACTCGCCACAGCGTCCCGCGGGGTCGTCATAGCATTTAACGTTATGCCTGAGCCAGGCGCTCGTAAATTGTCGGCTGAATCAGGAGTGGAAGTCAGGGAATATAACGTTATATACGATATCGTCGAAGACATCGAGAAGGCCGTAAATGGTCTTTTGGACCCAATATTCGAGGACCGAGAGGATGGGGTGTCGGAAGTGAGAGCCATTTTTCGCAAAGGCAGAAGAAATGCAATTGCAGGCTGCTATGTGAGAGACGGAGCGATGGTGCGGAATTCACTGTGTAGAGTCATACGCAATGGGGAAACAGTCCATGAATCGATCATCGGTAGCCTGAAGCGCGTTGATGATGACGCCCGAGAGGTCGTAGCTGGTCTGGAATGCGGAATTATGGTCGACGGATATGACTCGTTTGAAGAAGGTGACGAGATCGTGGCTTTTCATAAGGAGCAGGTGCGCTGACACGGCGAATAGAAAGCATCGAAGATAATATTCAGCGAACTCTCGCCGAAATTTTGCCCAGGAGGGTGAAAGATCCTCGGGTTAAAGATGCTCTGTATACAATTACTGATGTTGACGTGGCAAAAGACCTTTCCTCGGCTAAGGTTTTCGTGACTGTTCAGGGCGGAAAAGAAACTGAGGAACTAGTTATGCTTGGGCTCCGGCAGGCTTCAGGGTACTTGAGGCGTGAATTGGGAAAAGAGCTTCGACTGAGGAGAATTCCGAGACTTGAATTCATCGAAGACACTTCGTTCGACGAGGCAGATAGACTAACGAAACTGCTTCGAGATCTGTGGTGAACTATGAATGGATTTTTTAACCTAGATAAGCCGGTCGGCATTTCTTCGGCAGAGGCAGTCCGGAGAGTCAAAAAAGAGCTTGGTAAAGTCAAAGTCGGGCATGCTGGCACTCTTGACCCAAGCGCTTCCGGAGTACTTCCCATACTGGTGGGCAAGGCTACTCGTTTATCTGACGAGTTCCTCGGATACCGAAAAAAATATTTGGCTCAGGTGACTTTTGGTGTGATAACTGATTCATACGACGCAGAGGGCAACGTTCTTCAAAAAACACCCGTGGGCGATTTGCCTGAATTGTCACAGGGGGAAATAGCTGGTAGCTTGCGATCTCTCATTGAATCGCAAACAATATCTACGTTACCTACAGATCAACCAGGAACTCTTATTTCTCAAGCCCCTCCACCATATAGTGCGATCAAAACCAATGGAGTTCGAGCATACAAGCTTGCTCGGGAAAATAAGTCCGTGGACCTTTCACCGCGTCCAGTGACTATATATGATTGGAATATTTCAGAAGTGTCGGAAGGACCCGATGAATATCCGGAATGCGACCTAGAGGTCGAGTGTGGGCGAGGCTTTTACATACGTTCACTAGCGCATGACTTGGGTCAACATGTAGGNATAGGAGCTCATTTGTCGGCACTTCGGCGGACTGTGGTNGGCAATTTNGTGATTNCCGATGCTATCACTCTTGACGATTTAATTGTTCGGCTGAGATCTGGTTTGATCGATGAGGCTTTACTACAGATTGATAGGGTGTTCGAGGATCGTCCGGCAGCTATTCTGACCAGCGAGCAGGTTAGGGATATTGGTTATGGGAATTCAGTTATTCTTTGCCCGACTCGAGCCTATTCAAAGAGGAATATGTCCACAGGAAGTCTCCGCGGTTACGGGCCGAATGGTGAGCTAATAGCTCTAATGGAGCGTGATTTGGGGCTTGGATCCTGGAGATCAGTCAAAAACTTTGCCTAAATTCCCGTACTTCTGCATGAGATTTTACAGGAGAGGGGTAGACATCTTGCATTCTAGGCCTTAAAACTGTTATAACGCTTTAGCATTTGAACAGATAAGGAGTGGCAAATGAATAAGGGTGAATTAATTAGTGATGCCGCGAAGAGAGCCGGNTTACCAGCCTCGACAGTTGAGGCAGCAGTGAATGGTCTGCTGGAAAGTATAGGTGAAGCCGTTAAGCGCGGTGATAAGGCGACCCTGACCGGTTGGATCTCNTTTGAGAAAGTNCAGCGGAGTGCCAGAACCGCCCGAAANCCACAAACCGGCGATGTGGTGAACGTGCCGGCACGCGCGGCNGTTAAAGTGAAGGCCGGCGCNAAACTAAAGAATATGGTCTAATCGGCTGCATATTCNCNACCCACGGTCAGGCCAAGCTCNACTAAGGCACTGACTTTCGGGTTAGAGGGAGAATTAGCTCGACGTATACAAATGATTTCACGCCGAGCTATCTCCTTTGTAACTATTATCGACTTTCCACTGTTTGCCACAGATTCCGGNAGCACGCTGGTTGCCAGTCCCAGCGACACCATCTGACGGAGGATCTGGGGATTAGCAGATTCAACTGTTGTGTACGGACGTATACCAACACNCTGCAGTCCTCTATCGATCAAGGCCCTGGTTCGAGATCCTGAAGGATAGAGAGCCCACTCACTAGGTTCAGAACCAGCATCGATGTCAGGTGTGCATAGTAGAAGTGCTTCTTCCATGACGACGGTTGNCGCAAAGTCCTCNGAGTCGTCAATCCCGTCCGGTGGNGATACCACAAACGCAACGTCTAATTGAAAATCTTTAAGCTGTTCGGTTAGGGTGTCTGAGTCTGCAACGACTATCTGGATTTCGACTTCAGGTGCTACTTTTCTAAAAGCACTGATTGCTGCTGGCAGTAAATAAAGTGAAGCGGCATCAATCATGCCTACACTTAAGGTTCCTCTGACTAACTGATTTTCATCGCGCAAACTTTCGACTAACTCCTTTGCTTCATGCAAGGTTCGGTCAGCAAATTGGACGGCTAAGATTCCGGCTGCNGTGAGTAATTTTTCGCGGCCCCTCTTCTCAAATAATTTTGTACCTAATTGTTGTTCGATTTCTTTCACTGCGAGCGATAGAGCTGGCTGCGTCACACCGAGATCGGTGGCCGCGGCCGATAAGGTTTTACGTCTGTTGATGACGCTCAAATATCTNAGGTGTCTAAGACTTATTTCAAGCTGTGGTTTATACATAAGTAATATTAATATATCATATTTAATATATTAAATTGACTGAATTATTAATCTGCGTCACTATCTATTGAAGAAGTCAACTGACAGGNAGGACTNATTGCATGGCCAAGAAGAAAGCTTCAAGTAAAAAAGTACGAGTAGCTATTATTGGGGTTGGAAATTGCGCTTCGTCATTGGTGCAAGGTGTGGAGTTCTATAAGTCAGCTGAGGCCAGTGACGAAATTCCTGGCCTGATGCATCCGGTCTTAGGCGAGTATCACATAAACGATATTGAGTTCACTGCTGCGTTTGATGTTGACAGCGATAAGGTTGGAAAAGACTTGTCCGAGGCTATCTATGCCGGACAAAATAACACCTACAAGTTCAGCGATGTTCCCAAGACGGGAGTGACTGTCGAGCGTGGCATGACACATGATGGGATCGGAAAATACTTATCAGAAGTGATTGAAAAGGCTCCTGGCCAGACTGCTGACGTGGCTCAGATTTTGAAGGATACAAAAACCGATGTAGTAATCTCATATCTTCCAGTTGGAAGTGAAACTGCTACCAAGTGGTATGTAGAGCAAATTTTGTCAGCTGGCTGTGCATTTATTAACTGCATTCCCGTGTTTATTGCGAGAGAAAATTATTGGGCTGAGAGATTTGAGAAGGCTGGTCTGCCAATAATTGGCGATGACATCAAGAGCCAAGTAGGTGCAACCATATTNCATCGTCTTCTTGTAAGGCTGTTTCANGACAGGGGTGTACAAATTGACCGGACCTACCAGCTTAACTTTGGCGGTAATACGGATTTCATGAATATGCTTGAACGGGAACGATTAGAATCTAAGAAAATTTCCAAAACGTCAGCTGTTACAAGNCAGATAGAGTATGGACTGCCGGACGCGGATATCCACGTCGGGCCATCAGACTACGTCCCGTGGCTTCTCGATCGAAAATGGTGTCATATACGGGTTGAAGGTACTACGTTTGGTAACGTTCCTCTCAATTTGGAGACGAAACTGGAAGTGTGGGATAGTCCAAACTCAGCGGGAGTGGTAATTGACGCAGTGCGATGCGCAAAATTAGCTCTGGATCGAGGGGTCGGGGGACCAATATATGAGGCGTCCGCGTACTTCATGAAGTCACCACCGCGACAAATGCGTGATGAGGTCGCGAGGCTTGCCTTGGAGGACTTCATCGACGCAAAGTCTTAACCCCGCTCTCATCTCAAGGATATTCAATTTTATTTCGCACCTAAACACGGTGGGAAGTATATGATTTTCCTATGGATGTGGAGACGTGAAAACAACTCTTGTATGCGCAAGTAAGATAGCGAACCTGCTTCCTCTTTCGTTGGCTTATTTTTTGACCGATGCAGTCGGTTGGGCTGCATTCCTTATTATGCGGAAACGAAGCCAGATCACGACGCAAAATATGCTCCATATAACCGATGGAGATTGCCTGGTAGCNCGAAGACTGGCACGGGAATCCTTTCAATCNTACGCGGCGTATGCTCTCGACTTTCTGAAAGTACTATCTATATCGGGTGATGACTATATCCGTGATATTCGAAAACAGGTGACCATTGTCGGAGGGGAAATTGCCGAGAGAGCAAGAACGGGTAAGGGACTCATTGCAGTAGGGCTGCATGCNGGTATGTGGGACTTTGGTCCAGCCGCTGCAAGTCAGATTCTTGGGATGCCAGCCAGCGTAGTAATCGANCAATTTGAAGACGAACGGTTGAATTTTCTGCTTCAGAAGATCAGGTCATTGTTGGGTATCAGTCTCATTTCATCAAACAATGGAGCNTTGCAAATTCGTCGAGAACTCAGGAAAAACAACCTTGTGAACATCCTGATAGACGTTCCACCAGAGGGGAAAGATGCTATCACAGTAACTTTTTTTGGGTCGGAAGTGGATATTCACAGCGGACCTGCACGAATGTGTCTGCTTTCAGGGGCTTCTCTGGTTGTGGGGATTCCGTTCCGACAAAAAAAATCGGAAAATCGTGTGAGGCTTGTGATACAACCGGTGGAATACGAATTGACTGGTGAACTGGAAAATGACGTCAGGGGCCTGAGCCAGGAACTCATGCTGACTCTGGAGCGTTTGATCAGGGAAGATCCGTCGCAGTGGCACATGTTTAGATATTTTTGGACTAGTGACAGGTCTACGAATTAGCCATGCGTAAACTCAGGACTTGGGTGAGCGATGTCATACACTACCTCCTGTTGCGGGTTAGTGCGGCATTTTCTTCTGTTATGCCAGATGGCGTGATCGACATAGCGGCGCGTATTACCGGTTTCATAGCGTGGAATGCATCCTCCGATCTTCGGAGAGTGACGACGGGCCACATGCGGCAAGTGTTACCTGCCAACAGCCCGGAGAAACTGATAGATGATAAGGCTCGGGAGATATTGATTAATGTCTCCCGATATTATTTTGATCTTGGTCGCTACCCGCGGCTTATTGGGCCTGATTTTGCTGAATATATCGATGAATTCCACGGGCTCGAAGTTTTGTTCGAGGCGTTTGATCGGGGCAATGGAGTCATCATCGTGTCTGCTCACCTGGGCAATCCTGAGATAGTCGGACAGGCAATTGGGCAGTTTGGTTTATGTGCTGGGGTTATTTCCGAGGAGCTACGAAATCCGCGGATTGAACGATATATGCAAAAGATTCGTTCAACTACTGGGGTCCGATTTTTTCCCACAAATTTCAACGGCTTGCTACGGGCTCGACGTCATCTACGTGCGGGTGGCCTGCTCGCACTTCTGGGCGATAGGGATATTCAGGGGAATTCAAGCAATTCACTATTTTTTGGTGCCCAAGCACCGATCCCCGATGGAATCGTAAGTTTGGCAATGTCAACAGGGGCTGATGTGGTGTCATTTTGGGCACCACGAACCGGTGTTGGAAAATATTCTTTATATTTCAAAAAAATTTCCTTTATGGAGGGGGATCAGAGAGACGATATTGCGAGAGGTCATAACATGGAGGTATTGATAGGTGAAATCGAGTATGGAATTACTCAATGGCCGGACCAGTGGTTCCCGCTATCTCCTATCTGGTCAATCTCTTCAGAAAACATTCAAACGCATGATTAAGAGAAGTAAAGCAAAAGAACTATAATTACTCTGATGCCACCTACTCAAGACCCACTGTGTTCAGGCTTCGGGAAAGCCGACCTGCAGGTGCATACCGCCTTCGGTGACGGGATGGAAGATGCTCAAACACTTTTCGATTTNATTGAAAAACAGAATACCCTGAACGTTGTTGCAGTAACGGATCATGATGACGTTGCAGGCTCTCTACTGGCCCGCGAAATTCATACCAAAAATAGCTACTCTTTTGATTTGGTGACAGGTATCGAAATAACGACTAGATCTGGTCACCTGCTGGCACTATGGGTAGATGAACCAATTCCCTCATTTCGGTCCCTATCGGACACAATCAGAACGATCCATGAGAAGGGTGGATTGGCGATAATTCCACACCCTTTTTCACATTTGACGAGATCGGTGGGACGGGGGGCGTTGCAAAAGGTTATGAACGGCTCCGACGAGAGTACATTCCCTGATGGTATTGAAACTGCCAGCCCAAGCTCTATGCATCCACTGGCGGGTTTGCATGCTGGTAAGAAAGTGGTGGGCTACAACAGTCGGCACTGGAAACTCGCAGAAACAGGTGGTTCAGATGCTCACTTCGTTGAGGCGGTGGGCAGCGCGTATACCAGTTTCCCGGGAAAAAACTCAGAGTCTCTCANGCAAGCCATCATGGACAGGACTACCCAAGGTCACTTGGACCCGCAGTTTTCTATCGGCAGTATTGGGCTAAGTCGGCTTGTTAGGCAGCAAGTTCGAGGTTTATCGGTGACACCAAAAAAAATTATTGAAAAATGGCGACAGAAATAGATGGTAGTTAGGCGTAACATCCTACCAATGCGGATTGTTTATGTGTCCCCGTATGATTGGGCAGTGCCAGGAGGCGTGAATCGTCACATCGAGGTATTGGCGGATCTGATGACCGCACTCGGTCATGAGGTGACAATAATTGCGCCGGCCAGCGCTCCGGTTACTACTACTAACGTGCAAGTGGTCGCAGACACTGTCAGTTTGCCTGCTTCCGGTTCTCAAGTGAGAATCGCGATCGATCCTCGGATCAAACGTAGAATTAATAATATTTTTGCAGATAATCAATTTGATATTGTGCATCTGCACGAACCCTTTATGCCCGTCATACCGCTTATCGCTCTCAGAGCATCCCGCCGATATAACCCAGGGGCATCGAACGTTGCGACCTTCCATGCCACTAGAGAGAGTGGGAATCCCTTATATCAGATAGGCAAATATTTTTTGACAAGGTCCTTTGATGCATTAGATGGCAGAATTGCAGTATCACCGACGGCACAGAAATATATCCAGCGATATTTCAATGGCTCCATCAGAATTATTCCAAATGGTATCGATATAAATCATTGGGACGACGTGAACCTCGATCCGATCTTCAGCCTTTTGAAAGATAAGAAGATCAATATTCTCTACGTCGGACGTGCGGAAAAGAGAAAAGGGTTGGAAGTTCTGCTAGAGGCATTTGAGACGATTTGCACTCAACGGGATGATCTTCGGCTAGTTGTTGTTGGTCCTGATTCGTCGAATCGTCGCCGTTACCAAGCGAATATGAGTGGCTCGTTGGCTGGCAATACGACCTGGGTGACAAATCCCACCTATACGGAGTTGCCTCGATATCACAGAAGTTGCGACATTTTCGTATCACCGGCCACTGGTAATGAGAGTCAGGGTTACGTTCTGATGGAAGCGATGGCAGCTGGGCTACCAATCATTGCATCTGATATTTCTGGTTACTCGCATGTGGTTAGACATGGTAAAGAAGGGCTCTTGGTTTCACCGAATGATTCTGCAGACCTAGCACGTGCAATCATTCAAATGGCAGATGACCCCAGCTTAAGGAAATCGCTAGCTAATTATGGAGAGGAAAGAGTAAAAGCCTATTCCTGGCCGACGATATCTGCTGAGCTGATTGATTTTTATAGAGAGTTGATTAGAGCAAGGTAATTTGGGCTCGACTGATTACCGTGGAATTACGAGACCACTGCTGGTTTCCTCAAATCCGGACTCCTGTGTATTTGGGTTTGCATTAGCATCAGCGGCGAGTCGCAACGCCTCATCTTCGCTGATATAGGGTCCGGAGATCACCTGTTCTCGAACGACTGTGACATCTTCGTTCTGCGCAATATGTAAAATTTGTTGCAGTAAGTCTTCTAGAGTCCACATTCCAACGAATCTTTTTCCGTTAATGGTTACTAGCGGCACTTCGTCAATCAGTTTGTTTTGGGCGGCAATAGGATATTCAGCGATCTCAGTAATAGTTACGCTTATAGACTTTGTTGCCGCTCCGGCAATTCCAAAGAGTCCGTATTGTTGCGCTGATTGGGTATCGTACGGTGTCACATAGAGCTCAACTGACAGGGGATCTTTGTTGTCGGATATTTCTTCGAGCTGTTCCACTAGGTGACGTACTTCATCGTCAAGCGGTAGTTCGAAAAAAGTCAGATAAGTCAGAGCATCGATAAAGGCTGGAAACAAGGTTCCAGCGGGGATGCCCGTGAAGCGGATGGATTTACCTCCTGAACGCGCTATCAACGTAGGCGCTAAGGATATCGAATATTCATTTGCTTTTTTTTCGAATTTATTCATGTCGTACGGAGTGACACTGATGGCAGGATGTAGGGAACTGATTTGCTTGATGAGTTGGAACATTTCTTTAGAATGCTTTGGCGCATCTTGGTCGGTGCGGATTATAGGACTGGTTTCCTTAAACCACAGATCAAGTGAAAGCCGCCTCTGAATATTTTGTTCTAGGCTCGCTGCCAATTGTGCGAGCGCCTCTCGGCTAAGCCCAGGGCTATCTGCACCAGTCGTAGGCTGTGAATTTTGTTCCGAAGTCATTAAATATCCCTCACTCACCGATCTCTAATTTGGAATCTGCCAATTTCCATCTTTGTAATGCGGTAGCGATTGTTAGTATCGAGAGTAAAATTACCCCCATAAGAACTAGATTAAAAATACAGCTTAGTCCCATTAGAACAACACGCTCTGGACGAGTGAACCAGCCCTCATCCATTTTTATTCCGAGTCCCTCTGCTCTCGCTCGAATGTACGAGACAAGAATTGAGCCGATTACAGCGACAAACGAGAAAATAAGTATCTGGTCATTTTCTACAGATAGACCGTATAGAAAAACACCCCCCAATAGTATGGATTCAGATATCCGGTCAGCAGTCGAGTCGAGAAGTGCTCCTCTTTTACTGGCCGAGTTAGTTTTCCTAGCAATCGTGCCGTCGAAAAGATCAAGCCCAGAAGCAAAAAGAAATAACACACCACCAGCGATCAGCCGTTCGGTAGCAATCAGAAAGGCTGCGGGAATAACCATAAACATTCCTATTATGGTTACCATCCACGGTTTAATTCCTATATGGATAAGCAATCGGATGATTGGATCGGTTATGCGTACGAACAGATCTCGGAGTGTAGTTCTATAGTCTCGAGTGCCCGGAGTTTTCTGCACGTATTACTCTTTTCGTCTCATAAGTGTAAAAGCACCGATAGAAAGAATCAGCGCAAAGAGGAGAGATATACCACCCACTAATGCAGCTAAACCCATATTACTTGGAGACGAAGTAGCCTCGGTGCCAGAGTCATCTCCGCGACGTTCGGATATCTCTGATGTACTTGAGGTAGATTGATCAGTGGTGGACGAAGTAATTATCTTGCCGCCCGTGGGAATCGTATAGGGGGGTTGCGTGGCAGTGGCGACGGGGAGTGCTATTTCTGAGGTGGCTGCAAATTCAATTGGAACCAGTCCCATTTTTTCTCTATATAAATTATAGAATTCATCAATGGATATCCCGTAGGTGATCTGAAATGCGTCGTCCTGCCGTAAGCCGCCTTTTATTTCTCGAAACAGTTGCGCAAATGATTGTGTACCCCACTCCTCAATC
>PBOW01000022.1 GCA_002725365.1 Chloroflexota bacterium
AGTGAAACCCGTTGGGCAAGCCGGCCTCTGCGAATGTCTTTGCAATTTCCTCCATTTCGCCAGCAAATCTCCAGGCCTTTGCTACAGATGGACCAAGCGTATCAGAACGAGCGTTTAGCATCGGTTGTGATAAATCCCATTCCTTTGCTAAGTGCTCGAATACCCCGTTGCTTTCTGCGAGAGTGATAATACCTGCCAGAAGTGCTGCGGATCCCTTGGTCCAACCTGCATAGGCCATTTTCAAACTGGATGCGGCAGTGGCCTCTCCCTCCAGAGCGATGGTCTCCAACAATCCTCCATTAAGTCGGTCAGAAACTGTATTTGCTCCGTCACCAGAGATGTACAATCTAGTACTCCCTTCTTTGGTTGCTGGAGGGCCGATAATCCCACCATCGATATATTGAGCCCCAGAGGATTCGACCTCACGTGCAACCAATCGCGCCGTCTCAGGTGATATGGCATTGGCATCTAGGTATAGACCCCTATAACCAAGTGACGATACCTCAAATGCTACATCCAGAGCGGCAGCCGGTGGAACAACGGAAATAATTAATTTGCTGCGATTAACGAGACCGTTCAACCATCCAGTATCAACTAGATCGGCTACCGTTCTGGCGCGCTCTTTCGATTCGGGACTTCTGCCGTCGGAACACCACATTACTTCGTTGCCAGCTGCTATCAGTGATTCAGCGACAGATATACCCATGGCACCGGGATGGAGAATACCTATCGTGTATCTGACGGATTCGACATCTGAGATCATATTTTTACTTTACCAACTGACTGCTGCTCCATCACCCCTACCATCAGATCCTCCCCATAAAACGTTAGAATTTCTATCTCTCATAATGATTTGTCCACGTCCGAATAGTCCGAGTCGCCGTGATCCGGTAGCAATATCCATATGGTGTCCTCTGCGGTTCAATTCATGAATTGTTGGAGCCGGGATACTGTCCTCAATCGAAACAATGCCCCATGGAGGGTTTCGGTAAATAGAAAAACGAGGTTCGTCGAGGGCAGCTTGTGGGTTCATGTCGTAATCAATTAAATTGATCATCGTTTGGACNTGCCCCTGTGGCTGATGATACCCACCCATAACACCCATGCTTGCAAAGAGTTCGTTTGTATCGGCGTGAGTGATGAGTGCTGGAATTATCGTATGGTATGGCCGTTTGTTTGGTTCGAGTTTGTTCGGATGGTCGGGATTAAGTACAAAACCAGAACCTCTATTCTGAAGCGTAAAACCACATCCCATTGGAACTATCCCTGTTCCGAATCCTCCGTAATTACTGTTTATAAAGGAACAAGCATTTCCTGCTCCGTCAACGACGCTCAAGTAGACGGTGTCAGACACTTGCTCNGGTCCCTCATTTGGTGCAATACAGACAGCTGGATCTAATTCACCCCGAAGCTTCAAAGTGTGTTCGTCAGAAAGTAGTTCTTNTACCGGGACCTCATGGAAGTCGGGATCGGCGATGTGAGACTTGCCTTCTCGAAAAGCCANGCGGACAGAGTCAATTAACAGATGTAGGAGGTCCGGTCCACGACGATCAAATTCCCTAATATCGAACGACTTGAGAATGTTAAGGGCAATAAGCGCTATTAGTCCTTGTCCATTCGGTGGATGTTCCCAAATTCGATAGTCACGATATTGAGTGGATATCGGATCTGGGAAACTAGACCGATGGGAACTGAGGTCTTCTTCAGTCAACCAACCATTGAGTGGTTCTAAAACCTTAACAATATTCTCCCCTGCATAACCTTCGTAGAACGCCTTCGGGCCACCTTCGCCAAGATCTCGGAAAATTCGAGCAAGATTTAGATTCGTCCAGAGTTCACCTGCTCGAGGTGCTCGTCCGTTCAGTAAAACTTCGTCAGCGTGTGGGCTGGCGCCTTTGAGCAGATCTTCGCTATCGACCCATAATTTTGAAATTACCGGGGTAACGGGGATTCCGTCNTCAGCCAGTGCGATGGCAGGCTTAAGAACATCGAGGAGTGGCATCGTNCCGAACCTGGTAANCGTGTCTGCCCACCCCATCGCCGCGCCTGGGACAGTAACNCTATGAGCNGTAGTNGAGACTTCTCCGAAATCCTGAATCCCGAGGCTCNGCATTTCTGCGATTGTCTGAGCTCCCCCGCTGCGCCCACTGCCGTTTAAGCATCTGATATTTCTGGTATTGCTGTCGTAATATAGGGCGAAGCAGTCTCCACCAATTCCGGTGGAAGTTGGTTCAACGACATTGAGAGCAGCAGCGGTTGCGACGGCAGCATCTGCAGCGTTCCCACCATTCTGTAGGGTCTGTAGACCGGCCATAGCAGCAAGCGGGTGGCTTGTTGCTACCATACCTCGAGTTCCTAAGACGGGTGAACGTCGTGACTCGAAGTTCCAATTCTCGTTCATTAATGCATTTTCTTCCTGATATTCTTTGCTTAAGGATAAGCGGACAATGGAACTAAAGCCTACATACTGGGTGAACGTCGACGCTNAGGTGCAGATCATCCACAGTGGGGATTGCGATCTTGTGCANGAGTACACCGGTGCCGAGAAAACTTTTGGCTACTGGATATCATTTGTTGAGAAAAGCATGGCTTTTGCAGAATTCGATGATCTGAGCGAGTGCGTGATGTGTCTCACTGGGGACCAATAGCTTACGAGTTCGGTTCAACGGCCCCAGCAATAATTAGTGTCAAAGTAGCCACATCTATAGGTCCGGCATGTCTCTCCAGTACCGTGGNTCCATCTGCATCAATGGTACAAATTCGAGGGAATCCTAAGATTCCTAACTCTCGCGCCAACTCTTGATCTTCTTTGTTGGCCACGTCCAGAATGACATAATTTATTTGTGATTGAGTGTCGTATCGTAACCCGTCAACTACGGATCGTACCTGTTTGCAGCTCATTCAGCCGACAGCCGAATTGAATACNAGAGTTGGCAGACCATTTTGTGGAATGAAAGCACCAGTNCGGTCAATTTGTCTGTCGGACATTTTGAAATTTTGTTGAACTAGTACTGCTTCGCCGTCAGANAGGTGANTACCTGTAGCTATCGCTGACTGCTGATCTGGGGAGCCACCNGATTGACCGCTTGATCCATTTTCAATCTTGGAGTTTTCAGCGGCGCATGAGATCAAAATGGCTATCATTATCGACGCTGTCACCGAAAGCAATAATCTTTTCGGTAGTGCAAAGCTGACCATATTTTCCCCTCTAGATCATCCTAGCT
Source organism: Chloroflexota bacterium (assembly GCA_002725365.1). Taxonomy (GTDB): domain Bacteria; phylum Chloroflexota; class Dehalococcoidia; order UBA2979; family UBA2979; genus UBA2979. Next base: position 3,225 of record PBOW01000022.1, read on the forward strand.
CAAGGAAAATTAGCCGCAAATCCCTCGAACTGTAGCGTGCATGATTTGCATGCCGAGATGTAAGTTTTCGACGGATAGGCGCTCGTCGTGACCATGAACTCTTCCTTGCTCGCTCGGTCCGGTAAGGAACGGGCTGAATCCATATGCGGTAATTCCTTCTCTCCTGAAAACTCTGGAATCGGTGAATCCGGTTGAGACGCCAGGCAGTATTAGTGCATCTTCCACCAAGTTTTTTGCTTCGCGCATCATAATTTCCCAAAGCTCCGTATTCATAGGTGAGGCTGGGGTTGAAGACTGGAATACCCTTTCAATCTGAATCCGAGGATCGTCAATGATTTTTGTCAGGCTATCTACAAAGACATCAGGGTCGTAACCCGGTACCAAACGACAGTCAAGAGTGGCTTCAGCGTCTGACGGAATTACGTTGTGCTTTACTCCTGATCTCAGCGTCGTTAGCGCAATGGAGTTCCGAGTCATAGAGTCAATGCGAGGATTATCAGCAGCTAGTGCTTTTAGAACGTCGTCGGTGGGTTCGGCTTCAAGAATGCCAGCTTCATGCACAGCTTGAAAATAATTTCTTACTTCTGGCGTGATATCAAATGGTCTGTCCCAATCCAATATTTTATTGACGGCTCTAACGAGGTGATCTGCAGCATTGTCGCTATGGGGGACTGAGCCGTGTCCAGGGGTGCCTTCCACCGTGAGTTTCAGCCAGAGCGGCCCTTTTTCCGAGACACCAATGTTGAAAGAATCTCTTTCAACTCCAAGCACTTCGGTGCTACCTCCCCCGCCTTCATTGATTACATATTCGCACTTGATGAGTTCAGGATGCTCACGAGCAAGAAATTCCACTCCAAAAGCTGACCCAGCCTCTTCATCTGCAACTGCCATAAAGACGAGATCGCGCTTCAACGGAAGATTATTGCGTTTATGAATCAAGAATGAAACGAGCTCAATGATTCCAGTGCCCTTCATATCCTGAGCTCCTCGGCCCCATATGAAGCCGTCTCTGATTTCGCCGCCAAGAGGATCAACCGTCCAGTTTTCTATTTCGAAGGGAACGACATCCGTGTGATTGAGAAGTATCAGTGAGTCGCCGCGGCTGCCATCTCCTTCAAGAGTGGCGACCAACGTCACCCGGTTGTCACCGGCGTCGTAAAGTTTGAAAGGGATCCCCTCATTCTCCAGAATCTTCCCTAAAAAATCACAAGCTATTATTTCATTTCCCGGTGGATTAACTGTGTCTACTTGAATGTACGATGACAGCCATTCGGTTGCTTGTTCGGTCCACTCATCCCAATCAATAGTCGGCTCTGCCATTTTTGCCTCGCTCTATCTGTTCTCGCCCTTTTCCTTCGGTTCATTTTAGTCTAGCGGGAAATAAATATTTCTAATCACGTTGAAACGGTGCGATTTCGCCATCGGGAACCGGTATTTCGAACACATTTAGGACGAATGATATAGCTGAGTAGTATCCGATCAATGTGGTGATTTCCATCACGCCTTGTTCGCCNAGTAATGCTATCGCAGNTTCGTACGCATCNTCCGAAGCTCGATGTTCATGAATCACTTGTGCACAAAANATATATACCGTNTGTTCGTCTCCCGTTAAAACAGGCTCATCGCCATTTCTAATACTTTCAACGACATGCGGCTCGACTCCTGCCTCAATAGCCATCCTAGCGTGAGCCCAGAATTCGTATTGCGCTTCCCAATGCGCTCCAATTGTAATAATCGCAAGTTCCAACAGGTTTCTTGGAACTGAAGTCCCAAACCTGAGACGGGCTCCAAGTTCTTGGAGTGCGATACCAATGTTTGGGGCGTGAAGCATGGCATTAAATGGACCGCCCAATGAACCCGTATCTGATTTCATATTGGCTCCTCGAGGTCCGGATGTGAGCGCATCATATGTCAGTTTCTGTTCAGGGCTTAATTCACTAGGTATCAATAACTTGAGTCGTGGCATATTCCTTTTCCTTCCAACCATATTCGTGCGGCCTGCGCGCGGTTAGGATATCTGGAGACAATCAGTTTGAATAGAGCGGCTGACTAATATAAGCCGGAGTAGGCAGCTAGATGACAAAGAGACAGTTTCTTGTTTTAGCTGTCGGTATATTTGCGGTCAGTTGGGCTGGCCCGCTGATCAGACTGGCAGATGAAGCATCATTTCTATTTGTCGCAGCTGCAAGACTTGCTCTGGCTTCACCTGTGATGCTCCTCTTAGCTCTCTACCGTCGTAACCAACGAACGATTGTCATCCCCTCAAGACAGACATTACTGATGATTCTGTCTGGAGTCGCATTGGCTGCACATTTTGGATTTTGGGTAGCGAGTATCTCTCATACATCTATCATGGCCTCAGTTGCTCTTGTTGCTATGAGTCCATTATTTGCAGCTCTCGGAGAATGGATATTTCTTAGCTATAGACCAAGCAAAGCAGTGTTCATAGGTATTCTTATCAGCGCAGTTGGGGCGGCAGGACTGGCTTGGTCCGATTTTGGTGCTGGAGCCATATATGGTGACCTACTTGCGATCGTCGGTGCAATACTTGCCTCTGTTTATCTGTTACTAGGAAGGTATACGCGACAGCGGATTGACCTAACTGCGTACGGGGCGATCGTCTACGCAGTGGGTGCCAGTGTACTCGCCGTGGTCCTGCTCATCGTAGGAGTAAATTGGACAAATTATCTGCTCGAGACCTATGTGTTTATTTTATTCCTTGCGTTAATCCCTCAGTTGATCGGTCACAATGCGATTAATTATTCCTTGGGATATGCCCCTGCAGCGGTGGTGGCACTCGCTATCCTTGGCGAGCCAGTTGGTTCTGCTCTGATTGCTGCATTGTTGTTTGAAGAAATTCCGTCAGTGATTGAGGCATGTTTTGGATGCGTAATATTGCTCGGAGTTGGCATCGGAGTCAGAGGTGCGGAAATCACCAAAAGTTAGCCTAATTCGACCTCAGGCCGTTCTTCCCATAAGATCTGTTGTTCGACAAGTTCGTCGAGTTGTGTGGTATCCAACTCAAGTAATTCGGACAAGACTTCGCGCGTGTGCTCTCCCATATCAGGGGATGTTCCCTTAATTCCACCAGGTGTTCTTGACATTTTTATCGGAGTATTTGCCAAAGGGGTAGGACCAAAAGTTTTATGATCCACTTTGGGTAACATATCTCGTGCTGCTACCTGTGGCATTGCGGAGGCTTCAGCGATGTTGTTTAGAGGTCCGCAGGGGATTCCGTATTTCTGAAGTGCCTCGACCCACTCCGATGTATTTTTTTGTATAAAGGCCTGGTTCAATAGAGCTTCTAAATCAGAGTGATTCCGTGTGCGGGCGGCAGAGGTCTCGAAGCGTGGGTCGTCAATGAGTTCTGGGACATCAAGCTCGACACATAGAAGTCCCCACTGGTTTGAAATTCCCCAAGCGAGGGCAAGAACGATATATCCATCTTTGGTTGGGAACCCTTGGAAAGGTACGGCCGTAGGATGCCTCGTCCCGATTCGACCAGGGATTTCCTGAGTGATGTGATATCTCATATATTCGTTTGTCTGAGCTGCTATCTGGCAGTCGAGCATTGATATATCAATCAACTGACCTTCTCCAGACTTTTCACGCTCGTGTATGGCCGCTAAAACACCGACGGAGCAATATAGACCAGCCGCTACATCTCCGACAGAAAATCCTACTCGAGCAGGCCCTGAATCAGGGTAACCTGTAATGGACATAACTCCTCCAGCCCCCTGAACAATAACGTCCAGCGCCGGTTTGTCCTTAAGAGGGCCAGTCTGGCCGTAACCAGAAATCGCAGCGTATATAAGTCTGGAATTTATATGTTTGAGATCGTGGTAGCCGAGTCCAAGGCGATCCATGGCGCCAGGGGTGAAGTTCTCTACCACTACATCAACTTCTTTTATCAGGTCTCGGAAAATCTCTTTTCCTTTGTCTGTGCTGAGATCCACTGCAATAGATCTCTTACCTCGATTTACAGAAAAGAAATAACCAGATTCTCCATCAAGCATAGGTAAGGTAGTGCGCGCGACGTCCCCGTACGGAGGTCTCTCTAATTTAATAACATCGGCACCGAGATCTCCAAGTGTTTGGGTACAGATTGGTCCAGACAGAACCCAGGTCAGGTCTAGAATACTGATTCCTTTGAGGGGTCCAGATGTTGGCAATGCTGGCACGCTAAATGCTCACTTTCTTCTCAGTCAACGAGCGCATCAATCAGCTGTTCGATTACTTCGTCGGCCTTGGTATGCATTTCAGTATCGGTCTGATCCTGCATTGGATGCCGAATAAATACTCGATGGACGTCCGGCATTCCTAGTGATTTTGATTGAGCTACGGCGGCATCCACAAATTCATTAGTTGCTACAAACACGGCCGGTATGCCGTTACTTTCAAACCAAACAGTATCGTGCACACTGCACGTTGTGCACGATCCTCAGTCAGCGACTGCCTCAATTACAAAATTACATTCGTTCATGATTTTACGCCGTAAATCATATGGTGCTGGTTTGGCGAACGTTGGTTTCTTGTATCTTTTGACGTGAACCGACGGCATTCGTTCATGTATTTGTTGCTCCAGTCGATCAAGAAATTTGTCACCTCGCGGTTTTGATATGTCGAGTAGGCCAATAGTGCCCGTTATATGTTCGGACCGCTTAGCCTGTGACCTACTAATGGGTTCTCTTTCATCAGTAGGGTCGAGAATTATTGTTGGGTTAGCTTCCACTGTCATGCTATTCCTCCTGTTTTTTGAAATTTGCAATTAAAGTCGTATCTTCTTACTGGTGGGCATCGACCCGCCCGTACCGCTGGCCCATCCATCAAAGACAGATGAAAATTTCCCCGCTTTAGAGCCTGCCACAACAATATGGATATTTTCAGTCGAACGGAATTTTGGTATGAGTGAATCAAGCTTGGGATCCGAGGGACCATCGAATATGTTGGGGTCCAGCCCAGCTCCTATTTCATCGTTCCGAAGGAGCTCCCGGGCGGGTCGACTCGAGATCTCTTGAATCCGATCTCGAATTTCTGTTTTTGACCAGTTGTTAGTGGAGATTGTTTCGACATGTTCTGGGCAAAGTACAAGGATTGTGTCCCCGTAATTGTGCGAGTTGGGATGATGAATCGCTTCCATTTTCGCTCCAATCGATCCGACTAGTGATTTGGCATCTCTTGAAGTTTGGTCGATAGCATGTCCGAGTCCAGTCATGGCAAAGGCAGTCACTACTGACTCATCTTTATCAAATCCACGTTCAACATGTAGAGGAGCCCACGGACTGATCTCCTCCCACTCAGCAAAACACGTTGTGTATCGGAGAGGACTACCTAGTGTGGATCGTTCTGTTTCCCCAGGCCGTTGTCCTCCAACATTTCTCAGGACAAGACGGAGAGCCCGACCGATTGCGGCATTTGCTCGGTTTCCCTGGCCGAGAGCGTTTAGGCCCATGTTCATGCCTATTTCGTGCCGAATTGGTCCGTTGACTATCAGAACTGGTGTTGCACCCATAGTGGTTGCGCCCACACCATGGGCATTAAATTCCTCTGTGCAAACTGCTTCTACGGCCGCGATTACCACCGGTAAGTATTCTGGTTTACAGCCTGCCATCACCGAATTGATGGCTATTTTTTCAACGGTAACTGGCGCAAGATTTGGTGGTACCACTGCAACAGTTTCTTGAGGATCGCGTTTAGTGCCCTCTAGTATTCGTATTACTCGTTCCGGCGTAGGTGGGATCACAGGTAATCCATCGGTCAGGCCCTGTTCATAGAGGAACTCATGTACATCATCATGTACTCCTATCTCAACTCTTCGGGCCCGAATAGGCGATCCTTCAGATTCAGCCTGTAAACGTTCAAAAATACCTGGCTCTAAAGACTTAGAACCGCATCCAGGTCGTGATTCGGGATACGAATTCCAATCTACTTCAGGGGGTGTTTGTTCACTGATGGCCGACATTTGGACATACAGATCACGCCAGTCATCTCGTCCGAAGCCAACAAAGTCAGTTAATGGAGTTCCATCAGATGAAGCAAGAATAAGAGTGGGGACGGTTTCAATATCATATGCGAACGAGGTCGTAAGATTGGAATCATCGAGGAGTGGCATTTTAAGACCGTATTCTTGTGCTAATACAAGATCATCTTCTCCATTTTGGGCCAGCGCCACTACATCAATATCCTCTCCGAATACTTCATAGGCCTTTTGCAGGAGAGGCATAGCGATTCTGGTTGTCGGGCAGTCCTCCTTGACGAAGCAAAGAAGTGTCGGACGACCTGACGGGAAAGAATAGGCATTCTGAGTTCGCGTCGCCCCTGCTGTAGGTAGAGAAAAGTTTGGTAAATTATTCATCGTGTAAGCCTAGCCCCTGAAACGAAAAAAAACGATTGCCTATATTGGTAGCCAGCCAGTCGTGAGTACCAATCCTAGGGTCAGTATAGACAAAATAAGTATGAAGGATAGTAGTCGTCCTCGGTGTCGTTTTCGATTCTTATGCATTAATTTCTTAACAGCGCGAACTTGACCTTTTTTCAGAGCGAACCATTCGCCTCGAATTCTGGTTTCCCTGAAGGCATCATGGAGTTTACGTTCAATCGTGAGTGCGTCTTCCGTTTGAATAAACTTCACTATTTCCAATTTAATCGGTGAGCCAGTTTGTAGATTTCTCATCCGATTCTGCATATTTGAGGTTTGTCCTATTTTGTAGAGTTGTTCAGAGCCATTTTTTGGCCCACGGATGAGATACACAAAGCCTTCTTTTTTCATGTTATGAATATTAGCGTGAACCGCGGCTGTGACTGTTTCAGTGGCGTGCTAATCTCGTCAAAGAAAAATACGTTAAGGCTTAGGGGGAGCATATGCCCATACTTGATGAATTCAACCTGTCTGGTCAGGCGGCCATTATTACTGGGGCTGGAACTGGCTTAGGACGAGAAATGGCACTAGCACTGGCTGACTCTGGTTGTGACATAGTTGCGATAGGTCGGCGGCAAGAACCGATTGATAGTGTGGGAGTAGAAATAGAATCACGAGGTCGGAGATTCTTAGGTATTTCTGACGGTGACGTCACAAAATCTGAGAGAGTCAACGAGATGTTCGAAGATGCTATCTCGAAGATGGGCCGTATAACTTTACTAATCAATAATGCTGGTCTCGGTGGTACTGGGCGTGGCAAGACACTCCCCGAACTTACGGATGAAGACTGGCATAGTGGGATTGAAAGCAATCTCTACTCAGCATTCTATTGCTCGAGGTCGATTATTCCCCATTTTCTTGAGAACGGTGGTGGGCGTGTGATCAATGTAACTTCTGGGTGGGGGTACCGCGGTGGTAGAAATAACTGGATGTATCCGGTTGCAAAAGGCGGAGTGATCCAACTAACAAAAGCTCTTGCCATGACTTACGCCCGCGATAATGTGCGGGCGTCGTGCATAGCACCTGGTCTTTTCCCTAAGACAGATGATGAAGCTATGCTCGAACAAATGGGAAGTAAGCAGCCGGCTGGTCGGATTGGTTTCATGCCGGAAATGGGACCTCTTGCAGTATTTCTTGCGTCACCAGCATCAGATTATTTAAGTGGTGAAACCATTCTGATGGATGGTGGTGCCATATCTGCTGGTCTCATTCCAGCCGGTATTATCCCTGAATCAGAAGCGTAGTAGAAGGAGTGAAATATGACTAATCAGGTCTTTCCAATTACCCCTGAAGGTGAACAGAATCCATATTTTCCTGGAAGATATTTTGATCTAAAAGGTAAGCATGCCCTTGTGACAGGAGCTACTACGGATATTGCAAGGGCTCTAGCAGTTGCTCTGGCTGAAGCTGGCGCGAAAGTATCTGTTACTACTAGTGCTGCAGTGGATGAACAGGAAGTGCTTGCTAACTCAATACTAAATGAGTGTTGGGCTGCATCTGGCGAAGAAGGTAAAAGTTTTACTTTGGACTTGACTGATGCAGCTGGTTTCACGGAGGCAATTGAATCTCTCGAACAAGAGCTTGGTCCTGTTGATATCTTGGTGAATGCTCCTCATTTTGCAAATATAAAGCCAGTTCTAGACTCCTCCATAGATGAGTGGGCTAATGAACTATCTAGAAATGCAACAGCGGTTTTTATTGCGAGTCAATCTGTTGGTCGTGGGATGGTTTCGCGTGGCAAGGGTAGGATAATTAATTTAGTATCCAATCTCTATGACCGAGGGATGCCTAACTGTGCACTATTTGGTGCATCCCAGGGAGCCGTGCTCGGTTTCACGAAATCCCTTGGACTGGAATGGGGTGGAGGTGAAGCTCTTGTCAAAGACAGAGTCACTGTGAATGCTCTAGGAATTGGATTCTATGAAGGTGTCGCTGGACCACAAAATGATCCGAATCTTTCTCCAGTTTTGGAAAAATATATCCCACTAAGACGTCTTGGCCGACCAGAAGATCTAAGGGGTGCAGTTGTGTATCTAGCATCAGATGAGGCCGATTACATAAATGCCGAGTTGATGGTGGTGGATGGTTCTATAGTCAATCACGCATAATTGAGCTATGTTCGATAACAATGAAAAGTATGGACAGAAATAAAATATTCCTACCTACTATTCCTACGAAGTCTCTCCTTATGGGACTATTATGTTTGCTGACTGTGTTTTTTATTTCGTGTTCAGAAGCAGATTCTGAGAAAGCTCAGACCAGCTCGGAGGCGAAAGACGTACCTACTGCGAGTGAGGTTCCTAAAGCAACAGCATCGGTAGACTCAGAGCCTGATGTCAAAACTTTACGTATTGGAGTTGGGCGTCATTTAATTGAAACAGAGGCGCTTATAAGTGATCCGAATTTCCAGAGACTTATTTGGTCTGGTTTGCTGAGATTAGGTCCTGATGGGAAACTCTATCCGGATATGGCTGCTTTCGTGCCTGAACTAGAGAACGAAGGTATTTCTTCAGATCTCAAGACATATACCTTTAGCTTAAGGAAAAATGCAAAGTGGACCGATGGTGGACCAGTGCAGGCAGCCCAATTCCTTACGCTTATGTTTTTAGGTGGAGAGTCAACTGATTCACTGCTTCGTGACGAATTCATTGAAAAACTCGATGTCGATAAAAGTACATCTTTGGACGCTCAGACGTTAGTGTTTTCGTTGCAAGAATCTTATCCAGAATTTCTTACCCTTATGACTCACCCAGCGATGTTTCCGGACAGGGATATACAGGTGGATTCACTTGGTACCGCTCCAACAAATGGTCCCTATCGAATATCTGAATGGACAGAAGAGCGGGTGGTGCTAATAGCAAATGAAGCTTGGGCAGATACAGTTGGTAACTTTAGTAGTCATCAAATAGAGCGCATTGAATTTATTCCGTTCAGCGAATTTGGTGCGGCACATAAGAAATTTCTAGAGGGTTTCATCGACATATTGCCTATGACGAGTCAGCACAGGAAAGGAGTAAATCTGAGCTCAGATGATTCCTTTACTGTCAGACGTGACCCACCTTCTATTTATTCGATTTTCATCAATCATTCAGATGAGATATTTGAGGACGTAGCGGCACGTCGAGCATTGGCCATGAATCTTTCTAGGGAAGATTTGCTGATTAATATTCAATCGGATAGAAGTTCGTCACTTGAACCTGCATATTCTTGGATACCTAGATATGTATGGGGAAATAGCGAAGAGAACTTTATCTCACTGGCCTCGACTGATTTGCTGGCCGCTGATAGCTGGTACGTTGGTGGCGGAACGGACGGTATTTCCCTCGAGCTTCTCTACTCGTCGGATGACCCAGTACAGAAAGCACTCGCCCCCTTATTAGAGAGGCATTGGGAGGAACACCTGCCAGTGGAGGTGCTTCTTCGGGAAGAGCGTTCTGAGGAGCATTATGCAGATATTGTCTCAGGGGCTTATCAGCTGACTCTTGCCAAATGGGATGAGGAATTATTTGANCCTACNTACTGGNTATCAGATTTTCANNCGTCAGCTGCTGATAATTTTACTCGGTTTAGTGANCCACAATTTGATGAGTTTATTGAATNAGGANTGANTGCTCGGACTCAGCAAGATTGGCGCGANAATATGCAGCAGGCGAGTAACATGCTTATGGAANAGATAGTGGTAATCCCCATGTTCAATGGGTCTAAAAAAGTTCTGGTGAGAGATGAAAATGTCCCTGTAGTAGAGACTATGCTGAGTCACTGGAATTGGGATTCTCTCGTAATCAAGGATTGATCGCACTATCTGTTGTGACCCGATATGCGTGATCGGTCGGATAGTGCAAGTCTTTATCAATCAGAAAGCCGAGTCTGCTTTTATACCGTTACACTAAATTCCACGGGAGGTATCGTATGGACAGATATGAAGGATCAACTGCGCTCGTGACTGGTGCCGCGTCCGGCATCGGACGTGCGATGGCTGAGCGACTGGCGGAAGAGGGATGCGCTGTAGTGTGTGCTGACATTGATGGTGATGGCGCCGAAGACACAGCAGCCCAGCTGCTTGAAAAGGGTAGCAGGGCATCTGCCATAAAACTGGATGTAACTGACTCAACGGCGATTAAAGAAGCTATCGAGAAAACTATTGATGAATTTGGTTCGTTTGACGTGCTTATGAATAATGCGGGGATAGCTGGTGGCAGTTGGGAAGACACTATAGACATTAATTTGAGTGGTGTGTATTACGGACTTCAACATGGTTGCCGGGTCATGGCCCAGAGAGGCGGTGGTTCAATTGTGAATACAGCTTCTGTTGCGGGATTGAACGGTCTAGTCGGTACGACAGTGACCCCAGAAGAACTTTTGCAGGGTGAGGGGGCGGTGGGCACTGGAGCTTATACAGCCGCCAAGCATGGTGTAGTGGGTTTGACCAGGCAATTTGCTGTGACGTACGGCAAACTAAATGTTCGAGTGAACGCGATTTGTCCGGGTTACATTGTGACCCCAATGACAGCACCATTCCGTGAGCGCGAAGGCGGAACAGAATTCTTAGAAAGTCTTCATCCCATTGGCCGACTCGGTGAATCAGAAGANATCGCATCGGCAGCGGCTTTCTTAGCTAGTTCTGATGCTTCATTTATTACGGGAATTGCTCTCCCAGTTGATGGTGGCTATACCGCTAGGTAAAACCGTCGAGCTTGTGATACTAATAGGCTATATATATCTCTATAGTTTTGGACGGAGGGTTTCAATGACTGCAAATGCTGATGGAGTACAGGGGTCTGAACTGCTAGCAAAGCAAATGCGCGATGAAGGCGTAGAGGACTTGTTTTATATTATGGGCGGTCCAATCATCGAGGTGGCTGGGTTTGCAGCGGACTACGGTATCCGTACCATCGATTGTCGTCACGAACAGGGAGCTTCTTTTGCCGCTCATGGTTATGCGAGGGTCAAGCGAGAGCCAGGTGTCTGCCTAGCAGCATCAGGACCGGCTACTACCAATCTTCTTACAGGTTTAGCGAATGCTTATCTTGACTGTGTACCAATGATTGCGCTTGGGGGAGCAGCAGCACTCCGAGCCCACGACACTGATGCCTTTCAAGAATATGACCAGTTATCCATGGCAAAGCCAGTNACCAGGTGGGCTGGTAGAGTGAATCATACTGACCGATTACCTGAATATTTCAACATGGCGAGACGNAAAGCNATCTCGGGTAAGCCAGGGCCAACATATTTGGATTTACCTGGCGACGTACTNTACGGCCGGGTTGACCAGTCATCGGTCTGGTTTCCTCCAGGTGGAAAAGGAATATCGAGACCATATCCGGGTGATGAGGAAATAAAAGAGGCCATATCAATATTGAAAAAGGCGGAACGACCTGTCGTGATTGCAGGTTCGGGTGTTTTCTGGTCAGANGCAGGTGAACAACTACGTCAGTTTGTTGAGGCCACTCAGATTCCNTTTTTCACTACGCCNCANTCACGNGGCATAATNCCGGAAGATCATGATCTTGCATATTTAGGTGCTCGTGGACAAGCATTCCGTGATGCAGATGTCATTGTGGTTGTNGGGACTCGATTCAACTTCATTATTTCTTTCGGACATGCTCCTCGATTCGCTCCCGATGTCAAAGTAATTCACATAGATATCGATGCAACAGAACTTGGACATAACCGTCCAGTGGATGTTGCTATTGCAGCTGACGCCCGTGTTGCTTTGTCGAGGCTCACTACTGCGGCGGAGGAAGCAGGAGTCACAACCTCAGATAGTTGGCGCGCGCAACTTGCTGAGTTGGATGATCGTAAACGTGAGCAGAGTAGGATGATGGCAGAAAGTGATCAAAGTCCCATCCACCCGCTTCGAGTCGCCGAAGAGATTGTTAATTTTGTAGACAGAGACGCGATTATCTCGGTTGATGG
>PBOW01000023.1 GCA_002725365.1 Chloroflexota bacterium
GCAGTCAACGGCTGGGCTATGGGTGGTGGATTCGAGATGGCACTAGCGTCTGACATCATCATCGCGTCAGAGAATGCGCGTTTCGGGCTGCCAGAACCTAGAGTCGGCTTATATGCTGGAGCTGGTGGAATTCACAGACTCCCAAGACAGATCCCTCAGAAACTTGCCATGGGCATGATTTTGACTGGTCGCAATTTAGATGCCGCGACTGGTAAGGAATATGGATTTGTGAATGAAGTAGTACCGCATGACGATCTCATGACTGTCGCGGAAAATTGGGCCAATGAGATCTTGGAATGTGCACCGCTCTCTGTACGAGGATCTAAACAAGGTGCAATGCAAGGGCTTGAAATCCCTCTGGAATCGGCAATGAGTAGATCATTCTATTGGCTTAACAGGCACAATTCCTCACCAGACCAAAAAGAGGGGCCAATTGCCTTCAGTGAAAAACGGACACCAAACTGGACAGGAATCTAGACCTATAGTTTTGTACTAATGAGTAAGGGCGTCTCATGCACACACGACCAATTGTGTGGCGAATAGGCGGCAACTCGGTTGACCCGTCCAGTGCAAAAAGTCTAAGTGTACGATTCGCATCGATCGTGGCTGGGCTGTGGCTATCGGATTTACTGTTATCAGGCGTGCTGATTGGTGATTATTTATCACTACTNGCTGCCTCTGCGGTATTAGGTCTCGTCCAACTNGTCCTGCGCCCTNTGGCGGTGGCCCTGTCTTTTTGTCTAGTGATACTNACTTTCGGACTNGCCATCTTTGTGATAGATGCGTTAATGCTCCTACTGGCTTCCTCTGTCTCCAGTTCACTAGGATTGGCATTTGAAATTNAAGGAATCGGGTCAGCGCTAGCTGCTGCNTTAATCATAGGGATATTGAATCAAATCGGTAAAACATTTCTNCGACCAAATCGATCAACCAGACANGAACCGCCAAAAAATGAAAGATATATATAGCAATACANTAAGGAGCATTTATGTCCATTGAATCTAGTNCNGAAATCAAGGCATTAACTTTCGACGTATTCGGAACCGTCGTTGATTGGCGTTCCTCGATCATTGNGGAACTNAGTCGATTCGGAGAAGANTATGCCCTNACTGCCGATTGGNCAGGNATTGCTGATAGATGGCGTATCGAAGGATATATCGGTGGCATTAAACTTGTGTCNGAACAATCCTTACCTTTTCAAACAGCTGACCAACTACATTTACGAATGTTAGAAATACTNCTTCATGAACTCGATTTCCCTGTGGAGAATAACACTGAGGCTGTGAGACACCTAAATCAGGCTTGGCACCGTCTGCATCCCTGGCCGGATTCTAGTACTGGTCTAGACAGACTAAAAACCAACTTTGTTATAAGCACCCTATCAAACGGCAATGTTGCACTGCTCACCAATATGGCAAAATTTGCNGAACTTCACTGGGATGTAATACTTTCCGCTGAGATCGTTGGTAGCTTTAAACCCACTCCAGATTGCTACAGAAATGCGGCAAAATTATTGGATCTAAAGCCCGAGCAAATACTNATGGTTGCCGCACACGAGGGTGACCTGAAAGCCGCGCAAGCTATTGGCTTTAAAACTGCGTATGTGTTCCGGCCCGACGAGATGGGCCCCGATGGGGGGAAGNNCTTCGATCCAGATCTTCCCTTCGATTACGTTACGCNTGACTTTCATGAATTAGCTACAGCACTTGGGTGCNCATAGCTTTCTCCACTTTTGTAATTCCTTGACCTATCCAATACACTTGGGGTGATTTCATATGCAAAAGGGGGCATAACTATGACAATCTACTATTCCTGCGACTCGCANGTTGTTGAACCACCAGAGGTATTCGACGGCCTCATTGACCGATTTGGTGATCGGGCCCCACGCCCTGTTGATGGATGGAAAGATAGAGATGGTGTATGGATTGCTTGGCCCGCTCTCGACCGAGTGGTGCCGGTGGGCAGATGGGGAATTGCTGGCCATAGCCTCGACGATCCGGAAACCCATGAGCGAATAAAACTCGGGTGGGACGGAATGAACCCTGGAGTNCGTGACCCTGTTGCCCGTCTGGACGAACAANCGGTTGACGGCATCGTNGGTGAGGTCATGTATCCAAGCATTAATCTCCTTACATANTCNGTAGAGGATATAGANGTCACAAATGCCGTGTTCCAAAACTATAACGACTGGATTGTTAATTATTGCAGCCCCAATCCCAATCGACTGATCGGAATCGGNTGCGTACCCCTGAGAGACGTTGATTTAGCAGTTAGTGAACTGNACCGCGCGGCCAAGATGGGAGTTAANGGCGTCGCNATCCCNTGTACCGCACCAATAGACCGACCCTACAGCGATCCCTACTACGAGCCGTTTTGGGAAGCCGCAAATGAGATNGGCCTTCCACTCACTATGCATATCTTTAGCGGGTCTGACTGGCCGATGGCTTTGCCACAGCATTGGGATCCTATCGTTGCATACACTCTTTCACACGCAGCAATATGGAATTCCGTGAGTAATATTGTTACTTCTGGAGTCGTCGAAAGGCACCCTAACCTGAAGTTCGTTGTTGCCGAATGGGAGACTGGTTGGGTAGCTCACACGTTACAGCGATGGGATCATGCATTTTATCGTTCGCGAACGGCTGCATCACCCGATCTCACCATGCTGCCAAGCGAATATTTTAAAAGAAATTTCATGATTACATTTGAAGATGATGAGGTCGGACTGCGAACACTAGATCACCTAGGACCAGAAAATCTGCTCTGGGGTAATGANTATCCCCATCATGANTCAATCTGGCCNAATTCAATGGACATACTGAACACCATCATGGAGGGAGTACCTGATGCTTCCAGNGATAAAATGGTCTGGGAGAANGTCCGNGATCTATACCAGATAGACGAGACTAAGCTACTNGTGAACTGATGCCCTCACACTAGTATCTGTTGGGAGCACCCGTNGGAATCTCTGAGAGATCTCGNGGAGGCTCTGCAACCACACCCTCTGATACTAGGTTCTCGACTTCATCATGGTTCATACCAAGATCTTCTTGTAGCACTTCAGCTGTGTGCTGCCCAAGCAAAGGTGCAGCTCTGAACTCGATTTCATGCGCGGACATCCGAGGAGCAAATCCAAGGAGCGTGAGATCACCTTCGGTAGGATGTGGCACGGTTTTAATGAAATCCCTTTCCAAAAGATGTGGATCGTTGAACAAGTCAACCGTATCAAGGACGGCCGAACAAGGGACACCTGCTGCACCTAGCTCTGACATAACTTCTTTCTTAGTGCGTTGGCTAGTCCATTTGCTAACCTCCGCATAAAGTGAGTCTCCATTTTCACGACGACCTTCAACGTCCTGCCATCGGGGATCCGTCAAGAAATCATGACGATCCAATACGGCACAAAATGTGTCCCACATACGTGAAGTCTGCACCATGATGTACACCCAGTCATTTGGACCGAACGGCTTGCAAGGGAAAAGATCGGTAGGAACAACTGCTCGATTTCCACTTCTCGGGACAACTTCTTTTCCCCAGTTCGAACGATTGGCGATTGGAGTGCGCATGTAGTATGTAAGAGCCTCCTGCATCGATATCTCTATTTCTTGCCCCTTACCCGTCTCAAGTTTATGAACGAACGCTGACGTTATGGCAAAAGCAAGTTGCATGCCAGTTCCACTATCACCGACGCAGTACCCTGGCCTCATTGGTGGACCATCTGCCTCGCCGGTCACTGAAAAAGCGCCGCCAGCTGCCTGAGCAATCATGTCGTAGGACTTGTAATCAGAATAAGGACCGGATAGTCCAAACCCCTTCAACCGAGCGTAAATTATCCCTGGATTAATACTGCTCATTACGNCATAACCAATATCAAGNTTCTCGATAACTCCGGGCCCATAGTTCTCTACAAACACGTCATAGTGCGGGACCATTTCGAGCAACAAATCACGTCCACGCTCAGATTGCAGATCCAGAGCAATACTTCTTTTGTTTGAATTCCAGTTCAGGAAATAAGGNGCATTATCTGTNCCACGNGCAACTCCTCGTCCTGGGTCACCNGTTCCTGGNCGCTCAATTTTTGTGACTGTTGCACCCATAAAGCCTAAAGCCTGGGTGCATGAAGTTCCTGCCTCATACTGTGTCATATCAAGTACGCGCATGCTCTCAAGGGCGCCCATATGTTTCCTCCAAATTTAGTACNACCGNCTGTTGTAGTAGTACACCTCTAGCCCCAGTGTACTTGTAGTAATCAAGTTTTCAAGTGNTNTTAGATAGCNAGGCCACCTAAGCCTACTAATCCTCTGGCGTGCTCTATTTCACCTACATGACGATATCCATGAGTCAGACACATACCGAACAAACCCTGCCAGAGTGACATCGGTGGAACAGGCTTAATGGTGACTTCTGTAGTATGCAAACTATCGACGTCCAGATTTTCCAGATATTGATCAGTCCTGCCCCAGACACTTTGCTGATATTCAAGCCATCGTGCAGAATCNGTCATCTTCACCATCTGAGCCTGCTCNGGNGTCATNCCAGTCCCCTGAGCGGTGCGATGCAGACCAAATTCCTCGTCAAATCCACCATCAAGCCATGNTGTACTCTTGCCCTGAATCACAAATTGGGTAATGTTGTCTTCGGTTCGTACNTAGTGCCACAAGGAGAAAAATGCGCTCACNCCACCCTGCTCGGGCCAGTANTTCCATTGCTCGAGGGTCATTTCTCGAACTGCCTTATCTAGCATCCCGTGCATACTGGTCAGCCCGCTTCTGAGTACTTCTACTTCATTCATTCCGTAGCTCCTATTCGTTATTTATCGTGGCATTAGTTTTGTGACGTTCATCTAATACCAAATCATCAGCAATGGCAAGGGTAAACCTAAAATCGAAGTGCATCTACTTACTGAACGAATCGTCGCACTTAATCTCTATTGCATATAGTTAATATAATGTGTCACGTTAAGTATTATGGTCTTTCGGTATATCGCGGACACCTATTCGCATCGACGCTAGGCCAACAACACGAAAGGAATACCCTATATGCCCTACTTCATAAACACATGGTCCATTCCAAAGCCCGGCAACTTGCAGCAGGTTTTGTCTCAACAGAAGATGATCCTCGCCGCGTCAGGCCATTCGAGTAACCTGACGGTAACTCTATCTCCACCATCACCGCTAGCCCATAGCACTCTGGTGATTGGAACCATAGGAGGGTTCGAGTCATTGGCTGACGTCGAAGTATTCGATGACCGTTTTTTTAAGGATCCCGACGGCTTACCCATTTTTGATGGAGTCAATTCCTTGTGCTCTCATTCAAATATCTCGATTTCAGAGGTACTACATACATCTTCAGGAGAACCTCTCGCTGATCCTAAATTTGTGAAGCGTGACTTCATCACCCCCGCACCAGGGGCTCTCCTAGATTTAGTCAGCGAACTAAAACACTGGAGTGAGGAAGCGCAGGCACCCATCTTTTGGGTGATAAGTCGGGGTGTGCCTGGGCTATCGAGTAGTGACGTACTGCGCGTATCTCATTTCGCCGCCTCCCTCCAAGATTTGGAAGATTTCAACAGTAATGAAATCAGGGGCAATCCACGCCTAAAGCGTTTTGGAGAACTTGTCTCCGGACCGCCACGACGAGGGACAAGTCGAGTCGTATCCGTCAACCGAGGAGAAAATAGTAGTTCTCATGGTCAGGATTAAAAGGAACTTGGGATTCTGACAAATATGGATTATGCAACTTTAAACTAATTTTTTAGTCTTTTTTTAAGAGAATATTTATTTAATTCTCCTACATAAATATTTGATTCACACTGATCATAATTAGGTATAGTATTTCTTATCCATAATTTTACTGTCTGGTCTAAATTCTTTGATATTTTTTTCATGAGTTATCAATCAAAAATCACGCCTAACATACTTTTGTCTCTTTTCGTCATCATATCGTAGGCTTCGGGTATTTTTCCTACGACATTCTATGAGTATTCAAAATACTTGGATTAAGTTTATTTTTATTCATATAAGACAATGTACTATTACATCTGTCTTGCCATAAGATACTATTCCTAGACGGTATAGGAGCAGCACATGGCAGACAAACTTCGGATAGGTTTAATTGGAGCAGGAGG
>PBOW01000024.1 GCA_002725365.1 Chloroflexota bacterium
TAGCCGACCTCGTAAGCGTTGGAGATTCTCTGAAAGTACGCATTCAAGAAGTCGACGACCGCGGCAGGATTAATCTTGCGCTCATAGGTAGTGGAGGAAAGGTCGGACTAGAGGATAGTGATACAGCCCCAACACCCAACAGGGGGCCGCGATCTTCGCCTGATAGATCAGATAGACCTCGACGTCGGCCACGACGTGATGGAGAAGGTCGGAGAAACGATCGGAGAGAGGGCGATGGTTCAGGAAGACGCAAGTGGTAACACTCCAGTAGTTTTCGTCACACGGATGCTGCCCGGACACCTTAATCCGGGCAGCCCACTTGACCGGTTAAGTCAATCGTTCAATGTAGACGTATGGCCAGACGAAAAACCACCAACTGCCGAGGAGTTTCGCAAGAAGCTCCGTACTGCCTCTGCTGTTGTCACCACAATAGCTGAAACCGTCGATGACAAAGCACTCGAAGATGCATCCCACCTCAAAGTAATAGCGCAGCTGGGTGTTGGCTACGACAATATCGACGTGGCTCTCTGCAATTCCAAAGGGATCTTCGTTACTAATACTCCTGATGTGGTGACAGATGCGACAGCCGACCTGACCTGGGCTCTCCTGCTCGCAGCCACCAGGCGAATAAAGGAAGCGAATGACGCGATCAGGACCAGCAAGTGGGGACCTTGGCACCCGTCATGGATGTTAGGGCAATCAATCAAGGGAAAGACGCTCGGAATCGTTGGCCCAGGGCGAATTGGGCAAGCGGTCGCGGAAAGAGCACAAGGCTTCCGGATGAAAATCTTATACCACGGCACCCGCCCCAAAGACGCCTTTCCCGGATCTTTCTCGTCCCTTGAAGCACTGCTCTCCGAGAGTGATTTTGTGAGTGTTCACTTACCACTGAACGCTTCAACTACTGAATATTGCGATCGGAACTTCTTCGGGGCTATGAAACCAACTGGTATATTCATTAATACCGGGCGAGGCGGACTGGTGAATCAGTCCGACCTCCACTATGCGCTTACCAATAACGTGATTACTGCTGCTGCCTTAGATGTGACTACTCCTGAACCACTGCCGGCCACCCACGAGTTAATGACGCTACCAAACTGTATGATCACCCCGCACATCGGCAGCGCCACTCACGAGGCTCGTCTTGAAATGGCCAACATGGCCGTAGACAGTATCATTGAGTCACTACAAGGTGGTACGCCGGCAACGAAGGTGACTCTTTAAAGCAGAGGATTTAGATGACCTCTTCCGAAACCGGACATGCGGGCACCAGCGGCAAAGATCGGCTCATCGAGCTTTTATGGAAAATCGGTGCATTTCAATTCGGCGAGTTTTCCGAAGGTAATACCTCTAAAAACTCTCCTATATTCATCAACACAAAACAAATAATCTCGAGCCCGAACACCCTGCGAACCGCTGGTGAACTGGTCGCCGCTGAGCTGGAAATACTCCAAACACGGAGGCGTCAAAATCTTAGCGACTATCACTTTCTTGCTGGGATACCGTTGGGCGGTCTTCACTTAGCAACCGCACTTTCTCTCCAGATTGGGAAACCGCTACTCTACATCCGGCCTCCGCGAATCCCCTCTGATCTCGCTGAGCCCCCGTATCTCGAAGGTACTTACAGACCTGGTCANCAAGCGCTCGTGGTCGACGATCTTGCTACCGGCGGNACCTCTCTGCGAGAAACAACAATCACNCTCCGATCCCTNGGGATTANAGTGAGTGATGCGATCGTCCTGATCGATCGTGAAGAAGGAGCAACCAAAAAANTGGANGAGTTTGGTGTTCGTGTTCACGCACTAATTACAATGAGTTACCTAGCAAGGCGGNTAATCGAAAATGAGCACATNTCCCAGGAAACTTACGAATTNATTCAGGCCTATTCNAACATGCANAAAGACAAGACCCTTTAGCATATANNGTGTTATGTCTAATCAATCNCAGCCGCACANTCAGCAAATACAGNTAGCNGTTCGCCGAGATCCNGAAAGNCGAGCACTTGCCGCTCTGGCCACGCGTTTGAAAACTCTCCCTCGGAAAAGAACACCGATCGAGTCTCTTCAGGTCGTTACCGATCTGTCAAAAAAACTCACCAGAGCACGATACACTGCATTATCCGTAACCGACGAGCATGATCGAGTCGAAGGGTTTGTTACCTCAGGCTTGGATCCGTCGCAGCTTGCCGCTTTATCAACTCCACCACAGGGACATGGCCCCCTCGGATCTCTTCGGCAGGACGGAAAACCAGTCTATTTAGACGACTTAGAGAAGCACGCCAAGGCCTTCGGTTTTCCCAGTAATCATCCGGAAATGACCAGCTTACTGGGCGTGGCGATTTGGGTAAGGGGTGGGGTGCGCGGAGCACTTTATGCCACCGATCGGCACGGAAGGCGAGATTTCAATCACGTTGATGAAATCATACTCACCACATTGGCGGCTCATGCCGGTAGGGTCATCGAGGCGGAATGGTACTAANTTTTTTACATTTGCTAGGAACAATTCCAGCCGACAATAAGTGAATCCGGCCCGTACCGCGCGGCCGCATGGAGAGTCATCGGTACCACACTTATGTTGTGTGTGGGTTTCAAANCAAATGACTTTAGATGCCGAGCCAAAGCCCCNGCGGCTTCCCCAGAGCCAGCATATGCAAGAGTCATCTCCAATGTCCCNTGCTCATGCTTAGCTTGTAAGGATTCCTCCAAAATTGTNCGCAGTTGCCTTAAGAGAGCTGGTCTCTTGGGAAGGGGTTCAGGGGGGTCAAACAGCTCAAAATCTTCGCTGCCGACCATAGCTACNAACCGCCTGTACACGAACGGGCCATATCCATGACGCTCGGCCAATGACAGGTCCTCAAACAATCCCACCACCTGTCCGCAACAATCAGAATTCGGCCATACTCTGTTCACAAGTTCTGGCAAATCCACCTCACCGACATCAGTCCTCAAAGCGTCTGCTACTGCCAATGCCTGCCATGCAGCAGCGATCATAGGTGCACCAGACTGCAGCCCTTCAATCACNCGTAATCTTAAGTCATGGGACTCGAAGAACTCTCGGACTTCATCAAACACCGGATCTTCTCCAGAGCTCGATTGTGAGGCTGGAGGCATGTTTTCTGCACATCGGATCCATACTATGTCAGTGGTATCCGCACCCATCTGACCCATCAGGCTAGAAAGTCCCCTGCTAACAACATCCTCTGCATATTGCCCGGCTCGTGAGAACAAGTACGGAACTGTAAGAACCTCTGCGATCGCCCGTGCGTCTTCTCCCAATTCATCCTCGGGGAAGATCAGTACGCCTGCTTCAGACAAAGCCTCGCTACCCAAGCACGCGGCGGCATCAGCATCTAACATCACTCTCACTGTCAACGANCTNCTCCGATCCTTATNCATCCTTGATTCTTCAAACATGGCATTACGCTTTTGACAAGCTAAAATGTTGAGCACAACATTTCTCTAATACTAGAGGCCTCAGGAGCTAAAGGATCGCACCCATGTCAACACCACAAACATCAATTGAGATCAATAATCAGCCGGTCTTGGACTTGTCGGCTGATACCCTCCTGGTCCCTATCCGAGAGGGGGACAAAGGCAAGAGTGGCTTCTTGCAGGACGTAGACAAGCTCACTGGCGGAGCTCTCCAGACCCTCTCGCTGAGTGGGGTAATAACAGGCCAGTCCGGCGAATTAACTTGGTTACCTACCACCGCATCAGCATTCGGCAGAATTGCGGTGGTAGGAATCGGTTCAGTCGATAATGGAATCTCTGGAGCAAATACCGCCAGAGATATTTTTGCGACTCTGTCGCGTCAGCTTAGGTCTCGTGACGCGAAGACTGTACTCATCGCTATGGAGCCACTCACCAACGCAATCGGCAGTGCTGAGCTGGCAACTCAGACAGTTACAGAAGCCTTGGTTTTGGGGCTGTATCGATTCGATAAACATCATACGAATAAGAAGGACATCCCAAAGTATTCGCTTGGCCAAGTGACTCTTGCGCTTGGTGGACGAAGGGCGGCTAGGGCCATTGAGAATGCTCGTGCGAAAGGGATGGCGCTGGGAAGTGCTACTAATTTTGCACGAGATCTCGCGAATACACCAGCAAATCTTATGACCCCCACTATTATCGCGGAGAAAGCAAGGGAGCTGGCGGAGACAAAAGGATTTGAAATTGAGATTCTCGAAAAGTCTGACGCCCAGCGACTAGGCATGGGTTCATATTTGTCAGTCGCGAGTGGCTCCCATCAGCCGCCTAAGTTCATTGTCATGAGGTACAAAAACGGAGGACGCAAAGCCAACGTTGCGCTTGTCGGCAAAGGGATCACTTTCGACACCGGCGGAATATCATTGAAACCTCCTGGAGGAATGGAGGCCATGAAATACGACATGACCGGCGCAGCCACAGTAATTGCAACGATCGGGGCTGTGGCCGAACTCGGCCTCGAAGCGAATGTCCTCGCGATTGCACCTTGCACGGAAAATATGCCGGGCGGATCAGCTACAAAGCCTGGTGACGTTGTTTATGCAATGGATGGCCAGTCTATTGAGGTCATCAACACGGACGCAGAGGGACGATTAGTTCTGGCCGATGGAATCGCATATGCACGATCGCTAGGCAAGCCTTCTGCAATAATCGATGTGGCTACTCTGACTGGCGCTATGGGGGTTGCTCTGGGTGACTACAGGATAGGTGTATTTTCGAATCAAGATGCCCTATTTAGACAGTTGGAGCAAGCATCAGCGAAGACTAACGAACTACTCTGGAGGATGCCGATCGATGATTACTACGGCAAGCAAATCAAAAGCGACGTGGCCGATATCAAGAATACTGGTGGCCGTCTCGCGGGATCCATCACTGCTGCCAAGTTCATAGAAGCCTTTGTTGGTGATGTTCCTTGGGCCCACTTAGATATCGCCGGGGTCATGGCTGCAAATAACGACCGTGGGATTAAAGTAAAAGGCAGCAACGGCACTCCAGTCAGATCACTTGTCGAGTTTATTGCTGCACGAGGGTGATGATTGCTGACCTGATGCAAAATCAACAGAATACCGACCATTTCACTGGCTTAGCGGGGGTTATTCTTTGGACTTCGGCTTCGAAATTTGATGATATGCGCGATTTCTACACCCGCAAACTGAACCTACAGCCGCTGCACAGTCGTGCGCAATTTATTAACTTCGCATGGGGAGATTCGCCGTCCGGCATCCGGTTAACAGTAACCGTTCATTCTGAAATCGCCGGAGCGAATAAAGATCCCAACAGGGTAATGGTCAATTTTTATGTTACGGATATATGGTCTGTATCGAAGGACCTCAAAACTCGAGGAGTTGTCTTCACTAGAGAACCTGAGCAGGAATCCTGGGGCGGCTGGATCGCAACATTTCAGGATCCCGACATGAATACTCTGCAGTTACTACAGCCTGCCCCTTGAGACGTAAAAGTAGCGCTGGCTGCACCACTATAGTTTGCAGCAACCTAGATATATAGTAGGAAACATCAGAGTTGGCACAAGGTACAGGAAACTCCATGAGAATTGGTATTGATTTCGACGACACACTCAACGACTATCGAGGGCTACTAAGAAAGCTCGTGCAGGAGCGTTTCGGCAAAGAACTCAAGAAGGGCGAGACACTCGCCTCAACTATTGGCGAAGATAACAGCCAAGCTCTCGTGACAGAAATATTAGAAACAGATCTTTCGTTACAGCTTGAACCCCGACCTGATTCCGTAGGTGTGCTCCGACGATTAATTGCTGATAATCACGAGATAATCATCTTGACAGCGCGTTATGACCGCGAGGTGCTCTTCATCGACCAGTGGCTAAACTCTCGTGACCTGACTGCGAATGTCTATCCGACCAACAGAGAAGATAAAGGCCCTATCGCACGTGAGCTGGAGCTAACCGCTCACCTCGACGACATGCTGGCACAAATCAACACCTTTACTCCAGACATTGCCACCGTACCCGTTCTCATAGCAGGCGGATGGATGCCTACCAGCATTGCTGGCGGCAGTGGTGGGTCAACTAAGATTGCAGACCATGTAAGATCAGTGGACGACTGGAAAGAGTTTGAATCCCTGCTCCAAACCCTTTCCTAGCTATTGAGTAATTAAGATGCCAGAGTGAATTCACCCGTGGCAACCCGCTCACATGCACGGCCTAAGCGTTTCGAAGCTTCTTCCAGATCTTCAAGCCGCGCCCACGAATATGCCAGTCGAATATTCCGAGTATCCATTTCATCCTGATTAGGAAAAAACGCATAACCCGCAGGTGCGATCAGACCCTCCTCAACTGCCGCAGCCTGGACACTTTGCGGATCTAGTCCATCTCGCAAATTTACCCACATGAAAAACCCGCCCTCGGGCTCCTTGAAAGTTATATACGGCTCACAATAGGTCCGCAGGCCATTAGCTAAAGCCCTGCACTTGTCCCGGTAAAGACCCCGCATCGCCTCGATATGGCTATCAAGTTCACCAGATGACATGAAATCGGCAAGCATATAGTGCAAGAGTGGAGAATTTCCCATGTCGAATCTCATCCGTAAAACATGATCCAGAACTCTCGGATCGCCGTGAATCCAACCCACTCTCAAGCCTGTTGCGATGACTTTGGAGAATGTCCCTACCGATATCACTCCATGGCATTCGGACATAGTGGACAAATCCTTAGGTAAACTTGTTTCTGGAAACCGGAGCTCACTATATGC
>PBOW01000025.1 GCA_002725365.1 Chloroflexota bacterium
CCCGAGGAAGATACTGGTAGTGCACCAATTTCTTAGCATTATGATTCCTGACGAGAAATTCAGACCGGTGCCGGAAGTCGATTTAGTGATTGACTGCGATGGGTGGGGTCCTCCCCAAGCTAAGCTTGCAGACTATTCGCAATTCTCTCTTGGGCCTCATTCTGAATTCCCTGCTATCAAGTTGTTTTTTGACTGGGATACGCCATTGCTCACGCCGATAGATCTTATGCGCCTGAGCTATCCACCTAAATACGTGGTCTACCAGTAACTGTCCTGTCGGCTAAGCTTAGAGACCAATGAAATATCATCTGCATACTCTTGGCTGTGCGAAAAATACCGTTGACTCTTGGCGTATGGAATCAGCTTTGCGATCGGCTGGGCACGCGCCGAGCGAGAACAAAGATGCGGCAGACCTTCTTTTAGTGAATACTTGTGGATTCATCGATGACGCATCGGAGGAGTCGGTGAACCTTATCAAGGAGTTAGATTCTGAAAGGCGTAGCAATCAGAAATTATGGGTCGCAGGATGTCTGACGGAGATAGCGACTGAAAGGGTGCAGCGAGAAGTTCCTGGAGTAGATCAAACCTTCGGTGCCCAGCAGTGGGATGAGATCGCTCTAAAGGCCGGGCCTTCGAATGAAACGTATGATATTCCTATGGCAACAATGCCGGGTACGGGTGTATACGCCTATTTAAAGATTTCAGATGGGTGCGATAGGCCGTGCACATTTTGCATTATCCCAACTATCAAGGGCGGTATGGTTTCGTCTGAGTATTCGCAAATTATTGCAGATGCTAAAAAGCATATAGCAGCGGGCGCCAAGGAACTGATAATTATAGGTCAGGACACGACTGCATTTGGAGAAGATTGGGGTTCGAGAGATGGGCTTGCTGACTTGCTCGAGGTTCTTTCAGGATCAGTTCCGGATGATATATGGATCAGACTTATGTATGCCTATCCTGGTCGAGTGACAAAGCGACTAGCTTCAGTGATGTCGCGCGCACCAAATATAATTCCCTATGTTGATATGCCCTTGCAGCATGGTAGCGAAAGCGTTCTAAAGAGAATGAAAAGGCCTTCTCTTAAAAAGGCTAACGAAAGCCTGAGTATCTTGAAGGAGGCAATGCCCGATATATCCCTGCGTACTACCTTCATTGTAGGATTTCCAGGCGAGACTGACTGGGAGTTTGAAGAGCTGTTGGACTTCATAGAGAAGTGGCAGTTTAACCATGTTGGTGCCTTTAATTACTCACCTCAGCTGGGAACTCTAGCTACATCGTTGCCTGAAGCGACTGTTGATACTCAAGTAGCAACAGAGAGGTTTGGAGAAGTTATGACTCTTGCTCAGGAAATATCTCATCGGCACACAAAGGCATTGGTTGGGAAATCGATTGATGTGCTAATAGAAAGTGAAGAGCCCGGACAGAATGCGGATGGTGAATTCATATCGATCGGGCGTTCATACCGTGATGCGCCTGAGGTTGACGGATTAGTCTTTGTTAAAGGTGCGTACCATCAAGGTGACAAGATTTCAGCGGAGGTAAGTGGCGCATTGCCGTATGACGTATTTTGTAACTAGGGTCAATCGGGGTGATCTGGACCGGGCGGGTCTTGCGTATGGAACACGAAGATACTATACTCGTATGTTGAATAGCTGCGTGGGGCAAAACAACTGACGACAGGAAATCAAAACTCGCAATTAATTAATTTTCCGGCCGGGGAAAGGTCTGGGATTCGTTGATGTGCCTCTGGTACATCCTTTGGAATCAATAAAGATAAATTGTTGAAGATTTATGCCTGTCACGAATGCTGAATGACTGTTGATTGCCGTTACTGTGTTTTTTGAAAGTGCTTAGAGTGGACGGCAAAGAAAGGTACGAATTTGACTTCATCTTCCCAATCACAAAACAGTCAACAAGGAGAAAGCAGCGAGGAGTCGAGTACCAGAAGAATTGTCACAACCAGACGTGCATTACCTAGGCAGGAGAAGGTTTTTGGTTCTAAGAGGGAAGCCGAGAGCCTACCAGGTTTAATCGAGATGCCTCGTAAGTCATACGCGAGGTTCTTGGGGACTGATTTCACGGTCCCTACGCCCGCGCCCGTGACCTTTGCTGAGGATGAAGTGTCTGGCCTTCAGGAACTCTTGGATGAAATGAATCCGATTCAGGACGCCGGTCAACGCGTGAAATTTTTTATAACAGATCCATTTTTCGACGAACCGGAGCGGACCGAGGAGGAATGTCGGGCCAACGATTTGACCTACCAAAGACGCCTTGGCGCTAAGGCAGTACTGGAATTTGCAGACGGAGGAGGGGCTGAACAGCCAGTGTGGCTGGGGTTCATCCCGATGATGACTCCACATGGCACATTCCTTATAAACGGAGCTGAAAGAGTTGTTATTTCTCAGTTAGTACGATCTCCGGGTGTATATTTCTCGTCAGATGACGAAACGTCAGTGGAGCAGCCTCTCGCAGCGGCGAAGGTTATTCCGAACCGAGGAGCATGGCTCGAATTTGAAACGTCAGTACGAAATGGCGTCGGTGTGAAAGTTGATCGCAAAAAGCGAGTTCCTGTAACGGTACTCTTGCGAGCGATTGACTCAGAGGAATTACTTCCCCTTTCGAGTGAAGACAAAGCACGCTTGAAGAGGTTCGAGGATAATTTTGAGAAGGCGAAGGTTAGGCTCGAAGCCGTTGAAGCCCGTAATAAAGAGCTAGCTGGGATGAATGATCTCGAAGACGCCAGCGAACAACGCGCAGACGCTCAGCTTGAATTGTCAGACGCAACACACGCGTTAGAGGAAGCCGAACAAAACTTCAACAACAGACTCGAACTAACGCTTGGCACTAATGACCGGGTTCATCGATTGCTTGGTCAGTTAGACTCAGGATCAGCAGTCAACTACTTGGATTTAACACTTTCAAAAGATAGTTCAACCGATCAATATTCGGGGTTGGTGGATTTCTATAAGGTAATGCGACCGGGTGATCCACCTACCGTGGATACTGCGAAGCTCCAGCTGGAAGCAATGTTTTTTGATCGGCGTGGATACGATCTTGGCCGGGTGGGGCGTCACAAACTAAACGAAAGACTTCAGATAGAAGATCCAGGAACTCATAGAGAGCTAACTCGACAGGACATTCTAAAAATAATTGAACATCTGTGGGAATTGAATCACGGTCGGGGATACATTGACGATATTGATAATCTTGCGAACCGACGAGTGCGGCCAGTGGGCGAGTTGGTGGCAAATCAGTTCCGAGTAGGATTGCGCCGAATGGAAAGAGTGGTTAGAGACCGCTTAATGATTGCGGACAGCGAGAAATTGCAAGAGATGTCTCCGGTACAGTTTGTTAATAGCCGACCAGTCGAAGCAGCGATGAAAGAATTTTTCGGTGGTGCGCAATTGTCACAGTTTATGGATCAGGTTAATCCTCTGTCAGAAATTGCTCATAAGAGAAAATTATCGGCTCTGGGGCCAGGTGGATTATCTCGGGATCGAGCGAAATTCGATGTGCGTGACGTTCACTACAGTCACTATGGTCGAATTTGCCCGATTGAAACTCCGGAGGGACCGAATATCGGGCTAATTGGTGCGTTGGCAATGTACGGTGAAATTGATGATTTTGGTTTCATTCAAAGCCCTTACTACCGAGTGGCACGAGAAATACCAAAGTCTCAGAATCGGATGCTTACAAATCGTGTACTTCGATCGGACGTCAAAAATGAAGCAGGCAAAATAATTGGGAAGTCGGGATCAATTATTAACTCTGACTTGGCCAAAACTCTTAATGAATCAGCTGAATCACGTATACCGGTGAATCCATTTGTGACTCTTGAGCGAGAGATTTTCACTGCTGAAAAAGAGAGAGATAAGCGGATAGCCGAGGCGAGAACGAATATAGACGAATTCGGGAATATTATTGATGAGAGGGTATCAGTTAGATATGGTGGCGAGCACGAAACCGTAAGCCCAAATGATGTGGACTATATTGATGTCTCAGCACAACAGATAGTCTCGATCGCAGCAGCCATGATTCCGTTTCTGGACCACGATTTGACGCACAGAGCGCTTATGGGTGCGAANATGCAGCGTCAGGCAGTACCTCTGATTCGACCGGANGCNCCGCTGGTTGGNACCGGNATTGAACGAGCAGCTGCAGCAGACTCGGCTCAGGTCATAACTGCCCCTGAGGCAGGAATGGTGATCTCAGCTACNGCTGATTTCCTCGAAGTGAAATACGACTCAGGNGACAAGGAAAGATTNCCACTATTGAAGTTTGTGAGATCNAACCAAGGCACCTGTATTAANCAGAGGACGAGAGTATTGGCAGGTGATCGTTTTGCCAAGGGTCANGCATTAGTTGATTCTTCCAGTACGGACGATGGCAAACTTGCCCTTGGTCAGTCAGTTTTGGTGGCGATTATGCCTTGGGATGGGTACAACTACGAAGATGCTGTCGTGCTTTCTGAATCTGTTGTAAGAGAAGATAAATTCACTTCCATACATATNGAGAAACATGAAGTCGAAGCCCGAGATACTAAGATCGGACCTGAAGAAATAACTGGGGACATCCCGAATGTGAGNGAGATAGCTCTTTCGCATTTGGATGAACGCGGCGTAGTAAGGGTTGGTGCGGAAGTTAGGGAAGGNGATATCCTCGTCGGGAAAATCACACCCAAGGGCGAAACCGAGTTAACCCCTGAAGAGAANCTGCTCCGAGCTATTTTTGGTGAAAAGGCACGCGANGTGCGTGACACGTCCCTGCGTGTACCACACGGTGAGGCAGGGAAGGTCATCGATGTTCGTCTTGTTGAGCGACCAAAGGATGAATCGAAATCTTCAAGGAGAGTGGCAA
Organism: Chloroflexota bacterium; assembly: GCA_002725365.1. Taxonomy (GTDB): domain Bacteria; phylum Chloroflexota; class Dehalococcoidia; order UBA2979; family UBA2979; genus UBA2979. The sequence goes on from PBOW01000025.1 coordinate 4,861, forward strand.
GGGACGAAAGTGGATTTGAGCTTCCTCCCGAGGTTAATTCTTCGGTTCGAGTTTGGATAGCTCAAAAGAGGCATATCACGGCCGGGGATAAAATGGCCGGTCGTCATGGTAATAAGGGAGTGGTTTCTAAAATTGTTCCTACTGAGGATATGCCCTTCCTAAATGATGGGCGCTCAGTNGAAGTGGTCCTTAACCCCCTTGGTATGCCGTCTAGGCTTAATCTCGGTCAAGTTTTGGAAACTCATCTTGGTTGGGCGGCTTCCACGTTAGGTTTCAGGGCAATTTCGCCTGTGTTTGATGGTGCAAGTCATGAGGAAATTGAAGATATGTTGGCTCGGGCTTACCTGGCGCTAGAGGCAGGCGCAGTGGAGACGGCATCTGCGAGCTTGGGTGGTGACTCAGANGTTGGTGAGAGAGTTGATATTGATCGACTTGAGGCCTACATCACTGAGGCGGGATTCGATTCGGGAGAGGTTCTTCGGAGCGAAAGTACTCGCGCTGCGAGCACGGCAGCATTAACTCTGTGGCTCGAGGCATTTAAGAATGACTCAAGAATTACAGATATTAATCTATCTAAAATANGGAGCATGTCGTTTGATGACCTGGAGTCATTATCAACCGAGGTTTCTGAGCGCATCAATGTCGCCTCCCCTCTCTGGGGGAAGCAGACGCTGTTTGATGGACGGACAGGTGAGCGATTCGATTCACCGGTCACTATCGGATACATGTATATGTTGAAATTAATCCACTTGGTAGACGATAAGATCCATGCAAGATCGACAGGCCCCTACTCCCTCATCACNCAGCAACCCCTGGGNGGCAAGGCCCAATTTGGGGGACAGAGATTCGGAGAAATGGAGGTCTGGGCTCTTGAAGCATATGGTGCTGCACATGTTTTACAGGAAATATTAACTGTGAAGTCGGATGACACCGTGGGACGAGTCAAGACCTATGAGGCTATTGTTAAGGGGGATGATTCAGTCGAACCAGGTGTTCCTGAGTCTTTCCGAGTACTTATGAAAGAGCTTCANNCGTTAGGTATTCAGGTCGATATCCTTGGAGACCAGNCGTTGGAGGATATGGAGCCCAATGAGGAGGCTGAAGAGGCCGTTTCTCGTTTGGGTATCAATCTCTCAAGGCGTGAGATNGGCGCCTAGCCAAATTGAAATATAACTAAGTTTGGAGANTAACTTATGTCCGAGGTAAATGATTTTAGTTCGATTCGTTTGTCGTTAGCTTCACCTACCCGAGTTANAGACTGGTCTCATGGTGAGATCACTNGAGCNGAAACAATAAATTATCGGACCCTGAAGCCTGAGCGTGACGGTTTGTTTTGTGAGCGCATCTTCGGGCCACAGAAGGACTTTGAGTGTCCGTGTGGAAAGTTCAAAAGCCAGAGATATAAGGGTATTGTCTGTGATAAGTGTGGTGTTGAGGTTACACGATCCAAGGTACGTCGGGAGCGGATGGGTCACATATCTCTAGCTGCCCCGGTGACTCACATCTGGTTTACGAAAGGGATACCTTCACGTCTTGCATTACTTCTGGATATCACTCCAAAAATACTTGAATCAGTAGTCTATTTTGATTCATATGCAGTTATCGAAGTCGATGAGGAAACAAGGCTTTTGGAACAGGCTAGGCTTGAAAAGACCATAGAGTCAGAGGTCAATACTTTGTCAGGAGGGGTTGCTAATAATCTGAAGGAGCTTCAACAGGAGCGNCAGTCAGCGATTGAAGAAGTCGAACANGAGAGAANAGCAAGCTCTGACGAGATAAATGCCGAGTATGACACACAAAAAGCTCAGGTGAACAAAGTTGCGGATGNCTACAGGAAAGAATTTNAGAGTCAAATTGANGAAGGCGCCAAACTTAANCAGTCAGCCAAATTTGGTAACAAGGTGTTTGCTAAACGAGGCGTGGCAATCGATAAAAATTTGCTTACTTTGCTCGACGAAGGACTTTCACTGGCNCTTGAAAAAGAAGATGCCAATCATCANCGCCAAGTTAAGCGNCATGACACCTCATTCTCTAAGCGACTTNGGGAGATAGAGCGGAAGTTTCGACAACCGATAGCAGACCTTACCTCTGAGCAAGGGAAGGTAATGGAGACTGTGCGAGAGCGCTATAAGGATCAACTTGATTTCATTAATGCTGTACGTGACCCAATCAGTGAGGACAAATTCCAGACACTAAGTCCAAGTGACTATGATAGGTTTTCGGTCGANTTCCCTGGTGTATTCNCGGTTGCTATGGGTGCGGAAGCCGTGTCGCAGTTGNTGCAGCGGACAGATCTTGATTCACTTTCCGAGCGGTTGAAAAACCAGATTCTTACTGACCAAAGTGATCTCAGAAGGAAACGAGCGGTGAAACGATTGCGAGTCGTGGATGCGTTACGTAGATCAGGTAATAGACCTGAATGGATGATAATCGAAACTTTGCCTGTGCTTCCCCCGGATTTGAGACCAATGGTCCAACTGGAAGGTGGAAGATTTGCCACTAGTGATTTGAATGATCTATATCGGCGGGGAATCAACCGGAATAATCGCCTGAAGCGCCTCCTCAATTTGGGTGCTCCAGAGATAATTATTCGAAATGAAAAGCGCATGTTACAGGAATCGGTAGATTCGCTNATCGATAATGGCCGCCGCGGGCGTGCTGTTTCGTCTAGTGGCAATCATAAACTCAANTCTCTTTCGGACNTACTGAAAGGGAAACAAGGTCGATTCCGTCAAAATCTGCTNGGAAAGAGAGTCGATTATTCTGGTCGGTCGGTCATCATTGTCGGGCCTAAACTGAAATTGCATCAATGTGGTCTACCTAAGAAGATGGCATTAGAACTTTTCAAGCCATTTGTTATGTTCGAACTTGTCAAACACGGCCAAGCTCACAATATCAAGAGCGCAAAAAGGGCGGTTGAACAAGCGGACGGGCCNGTGTGGGATGCTTTGGCCTCAGTGGTCAAAGAGAGACCAGTTCTCTTGAATCGTGCTCCTACTTTGCATAGGCTGGGAATTCAGGCGTTCGAACCAGTTCTTGTTGATGGAGCGGCTATTCAGTTGCATCCGTCAGTGTGCGGTGCTTTCAATGCTGATTTCGACGGAGATCAAATGGCTGTGCATGTTCCTCTATCCTATGAGTCAGTTGCGGAAGCTCGCCAATTGATGTTGTCGACCAAGAATATTTTGAAGCCGTCGGATGGATCACCAGTGGTTAGTCCAACCTTGGATATAGTTGTCGGATGCTATTACTTGACTCACCACCAGAGACTCAATCCACCAAATTCCAGGCCACCACTGATGAGTGATAGCGATATTGAGAGANTNTTTTCTGGNGNCGTTCCCGAGATAGATACCAAATCTGAATCGGTAGGTGACTCAGACGATGNGGCAGAAAATAAGATCGCAGACCCTAAGATATTTAGTTCATTAAANGATGTACATTTGTGGTTCCAGAGTACCGGAGCACATGTGCATACTCCAATTGAGCTCAGATCGATTGACGGCCGCGTAAGTGGAAGAGTGATGGACGAAGAGAAAACCCTCACAACTGTCGGTAGAGTCATTTTCAATATGAATATACCGGATGAGATTGGGTTCGTTAATGAGACGATGGATAAAGGTGCGTTAAATGATCTAGTTTCGTNGGCTTATCAGGAATNTGGCGAAGAGGTGGCTGTAAAACTGGTTGATGATCTGAAATCAACAGGGTTTGAGTATGCTACTAAGTCAGGGCTTACTTTGGCTACAAGTGATATTTTACCGCCAGAAGATCGGACCAAGATCATTGCGGGAGCGGAGAAGAAAATTGCTGAACTTGAAGATCAATGGGGAATGGGTGAGGTAGGAGACGCTGATCTCTACAGAGGTACGATTGACACTTGGGAGATCGTCGAAAGAGAGGTACAGNANTCNCTGGCGAATCACCTCACGCCTTCGGGNCCGCTGGCTGTAATGATGNATTCTGGGGCAAAAGGTAGTCCTGCGAANTTGAGACAGATGGCTGGGTTCATGGGCAGAGTTACTGATCCGAAAGGTCAGGTAATCAGGACACCGGTTTATTCGTCACTTCGTGATGGTTTGTCAGCCCGCGAGTATTTCATTTCGACTCATGGTGCCCGTAAAGGTTTGACAGATACTGCTTTGAGAACTGCCGATGCCGGATACCTCACTAGACGTATGATCGATGTGGCTCAAGATGTAGTTGTATATGAGGGCTGGTGTATTGGCCCTGACGAAGAAATGACAGGGCTGGATATAAGAAGATATGAATCAGATGACGATCAAATTCTGGGAAGTCTTTCCGAGAGAATTACTGGTAGATGGACTGCAAAACCAGTGATAGATCCAGACACGGGTGAGGTCATACTCGATGCACGCANTGAGATAACTTCTGATATCGCGAAGAAACTTGAAGAAAGTTCTGTNGAGGAAATAAATGTTTGCTCACCGGCAACGTGCCGCCTGCCACGCGGGATATGCCAGTATTGTTATGGCCAGTCCATGACTACGAAAAAATTGGTTGACCCTGGTACTGCGGTGGGTATTATTGCTGCTCAGTCGATTGGCGAGCCTGGGACACAGCTCACATTGAGGACTTTCCACGGTGGTGGTGCTGTTGGACTNGATATCACTTTGGGTTTACCAAGAGTTGAAGAACTCGTTGAGGCGCGAACACCTAAGGGTGAAGCACCGATGGCTGAGTACGATGGCTGGGTTTATATGACAGGACAAGATCGCTCGGTTAGCCTGTTGCATGCTGTTGAGTCTGAACAGGTCTGGGAGCAACCTTTGCCGCCAGGATATAACTGGCTTAAGAAAGGTAAAGGAACCTTCGCACTTAAGAAACACGAACTTTTAGCTCAGAAGGCAGAAGACCCAAAGAATGAAGGCAATAATGCACTAACTTCGACTCCAGTGTTNATGCCCTTTGACGGTGACGTTAAGNTCGATGNTGATGTAGCACGAATCACAAAATCACGAATCACTAAACTNCCAGTGGAAGTGGTCGATCACTTCACTCCTCAAAGAAGTCAGGGATCGACTCAACCGAAAACTATAGGTGATATTGATCCTGCTGATTTAGCATTTGTTGAGATACCTAAGGGTTGGGAAGTTGTAGTTGGCGACGGCGACGAGGTAGCAAAGGGAGACACCTTAGCAGTACCCCCAGGAACAACTGTACCAACGACGGCTAGGGCGAGACAGGCGCTTTCAGGGTTTTCCTCACCGTTTACCGGTAGCATATCCAAGATTCTGGGTGCAAAAGCCACCTATCTTGTTTTTGGATCGACATATCAAGGGGCCGCGAGAGCCGGACTTTACCGAGGACTGTCCCAGTTTGCTCCGGTCAAGCACGGAGACCAGCTTATGGAAGGTTCTTTGAATCTTCACCAAATTCTTCGTATGCGTGGTGAGGCNGAATGTCAGAGTTACATCACCAAGGAAATCCAGAGGGTCTATCGGACTCAAGGAGTGTTTATCAACGACCGCCATATTGAGATAATCGTTAGACAGATGCTCCGTCGAGTGGAAGTGATAGACGCTGGTGACTCTGAGTATTTGGACGAGGACCGCGTGGATAGGATTGAGTTCGAAAAGACCTCCACCGATCTGGTTTCACAAGGAAAAACGCCGCCGCAAGGAAATGTAATTCTCCTCGGGGTCACACGTGCGTCTCTTGCGACAGAATCATTTTTGGCTGCTGCATCTTTCCAGGAGACCACCAAAGTGCTGACGGAAGCGGCAGTGGCTGGCAAGGTCGATCATTTGTGGGGACTTAAGGAGAATGTAATCATCGGTAAGCTAATTCCTGCCCAGGCAGAGGTTGAGGTTGTAAGACCTGAAAAGATTCCTGAAATGACTCTTCCAGAATCTCTCATGCTGCCTTTCTTGTTTGAATTTGAACAGGTGGAAGCTTTTGATGATGAGTCAGAGGAGCAGCCAAGTGAAGCTGAGTTAGCTGCTGCCGGAATGACAACGCAATACGTGGCTGAGCCTGACTAGTCAGGCAGTGTCCTGATTTTATTAGATGGACTTACGAACCGATAAGGTTTAATCGACGTAGGATATTATGTGATCGATGTCGAGTAATCTTCGAAAAAAAAGATCCGCAGTAATTCTGCTTGCGGGTGGCCAGTCGGTCCGTATGGGTGGAGTAGACAAACTCTGGCTGGAGCTCGATGGTCGTCCAATTATTGACTTCTCCTTCGATTGGATTCTTGATCGTGAATTCGTTTTTGAATCAGGTCTTTCTCAAGTGGTTGTTGTAATAAGTGATGAGGGATATAGGAAATTCCTTCCGTACTTGACTGCTCACAAGAAGGCATATCCAGATGTGGAATTTGGACGTGCTTCACCAGGCCGGTCGCGGCAAGAATCTGTGAGCAGTGGACTAGATGAGGTAGATATTGGTTCTGATCTCATCTTTGTGCATGATGCGGCTCGCCCGCTGGCAGATCCAATTATTGCTCGAGACCTTTACAGATCAGCTGAAAAATATGGGGCTTCTATACCCACCATAATGGTCACAGATAGTGTGAAATTACTGGGTGAGAAAGGAGACATGTTCACTTTACGGACACTTGAGCGTGATTTAGTGAGACTGGTTCAAACTCCCCAATGTTTTAATGCTGACGTCCTTCGCCGTGCTCACGCCGAGTGTGAAGATACAGTTACGGATGACTCCGCCATGGTTGAGGCAATAGGCGAAGAAGTCGCGATCGTCGACGGATCCATCGACAATCTGAAAATTACTCATCCTCAGGACCTACAATTAGTGACAAAGATATTGCACGATAGGAAGCGAGATGCCCCCGAATGAGAACTGGAATAGGGTATGACTTGCACCGTTTTGAGGCAGATTCCGCTCTGCCTCTGCGTCTCGGAGGGATCGAAATTAATGAGGCTCCGAGATTGTTGGGGCACTCTGATGGAGATGCTCTGATTCACGCAGTTATTGATGCCATGTTAGGGGCAGCAGCATCTGGGGATATAGGAAGTCATTTCCCTCCGGATGACCCAAACACTGAAGGAATTGATAGTCGAGAGTTACTCCGTCGAGTACAAAGATTAATCGCTGCTGATGGTTTCACTATTGGAAATGTGGACGTGACCGTAATAGCGGAAAAACCGCGGTTGCATGACTATATCGAACCTATGTGCGAATCTCTGTCTTCGGCACTGGGGATTAACCGCAAGAATGTTAATGTGAAAGCTACCACCAATGAAGGAGTAGGTTCTTTTGGATCGGGTGAGGCGATCGCAGTGATGGCAGTTGCAACATTGGATACCGTTACCGTTTAGAGCCGGTGAACTTATGTTTTTATTGAAATTTTTCAGTTTATGTAGAGAAGATATCGAGTCAGCTATACGGTACGATCCTGCAGCTAATTCATCCTTAGAGGTAGCGCTGACTTATTCAGGTGTCCATGCCCTGTGGTTTTATCGAGTGGCTCACTACTTGTATCTTGCCCGATTAACTACTTTAGCTCGATTTATCTCTCACCTTGGAAGAGGGCTGACAGGGATCGAAATCCATCCGGCATCGAAGATAGGTAGGGGACTATTTATTGATCATGGGATGGGTGTCGTGATAGGAGAAACTGCGGAAATAGGGAATGATTGTCACTTGTATCAGGGAGTTACATTAGGAGGAACATCTACTCGTCGTGAAAAACGACACCCCACATTGGGAAACCGAGTTACCGTTGGGGCAGGAGCAAAAATAATCGGCGCCGTGAAGATTGGAAATGATGTGAGAATTGGTGCNGGTTCCGTGGTTATTATCTCGGTACCTGATAGAGCAACGGTTGTTGGTGTTCCCGGACATATAACCTCGGTTATCGGGGAAAATAATGACACTATTGAGCAACTGCCTGATCCGGAGTGGGAGCGAATACAAGCCGTTGAAAATAGACTGTCTGTGCTCGAGAAGAGAATTTGTGCAGACGAACCAGATCAAATCAAGGAATAATTTTGAGGACTAGATCCTCTGGGCGGATCGAAAATAAACTGGTTTGACAACTTATAATTGGCGGGATTCAATGAAAATTCAGAATACCCTCAGTGGNGAACTAAACGAAGTGGCCGATGGAAATCCGATCGGGGTATACGTTTGTGGTGTCACTCCTTATGACAGCGCTCATGTTGGNCATGCCATGTCACTCATGGTTTACGACGTACTTATTCGTTATTTACGATGGTCTGGACAAGAAGTGAATTTTGTTTCTAACTACACAGATGTCGATGACAAATTAATTGATAGGGCAAAAAAATTGTCAATCGATCCAATTGAATTGGCGAATCAGAATATTTTGCAATGGGAAGAAGAACAACTTAGGTTGGGCCTGTTGAAACCTGATGTAAGGCCAAGAGTTACTACNGAACTTAATACGATCGTCGAGATGATTACTGAGATTGTGGCAAATGGGATGGCCTATGTAACTGAATCTGGTGACGTATATTACAGCGTTCGGAAAAATACTGACTATGGAAAATTAAGCCGCCGGCGAGTTGATGAGCTTAAAAGTTCAGATGAGTCAGAGGATGATCAAAAGAATGATGGTCTTGATTTTGCTCTATGGAAGTCGGCAAAGGTCGGTGAACCGAGTTGGCCTTCACCGTGGGGTGAGGGTAGNCCAGGATGGCATATCGAATGTTCAGCGATGGCACGTCGATATTTAGGTGAGACATTTGCGATCCATGGTGGTGGGCGAGATTTAGTGTTCCCTCATCATGAAAATGAGATTGCACAGGCAGAATCGGCGGCCTCGAAGCCGGGGGTTTTTGCGAGAGTTTGGATGCATAACGGGATGGTTCAACGTGATGGCGAGAAAATGTCAAAGTCGGTCGGTAATGTGGTGACGGTTGAGGAAGCGTTAAGTAAATGGTCAGCAGATGCGATTCGTTTTTTTGTATTGTCTTCGCATTATGGCTCNGCGAGAAATATAACGGATGAGGCTATGCATGCTTCAGTTGTAGGCATGAATCGTATCCAAAGAGCTCTAGATCTAGTGGCGATAGATGGGCCCGAGTCAGAGATTCTTCTTGAGAAATTTGTAGGGGACTTTATATCAGCAATGAATGAAGATCTTGCTACTCCCCAGGGATTGGCTATCCTCTTTGATTTAGTGAAATCAATTAACACTGCTGCAAGTAGCGGACGGAATGTAGATGACGCAATAGCAGTGCTGGAGGATCTCACAAAAAATGTACTAGGATTTTCTTTCAACGAGTCCCAAAATACAGCAAGTAACATCAGTATCGCGGAACTCAAGTCAATATTTGATGACGTGGGCGTATCGCAGAGTGTGGACACGATAGAAAATGGGATTGATCAGTTGCTAGAACTCCGCAATAGATACCGAGAGGAGAAACAGTTCGAAAGTGCTGACATAATACGAGACCGCCTTAGTAGGTTAGATATTGCCTTGGATGACACAGTAGATGGTACCCGTTGGAGTATTTCCACTCTGGGAAGGCAATATTGACCCTAATGCTAAGCAGATCGTAGACTTATAGATCCGTTCACTTAGTGGGCGGGGAGGCCAACCGTATTTGGCATTGGATTGCGACTGAGCTGGCCTACTACACATGGAACTCGCTTAGAAAATATCCGATGCTTGGTAGCGGCATTATTCGTTGGGGGATTATAGAAGTAGAAAATAAAAACCGAATGCACGGGTGGGAGAGTGGTTAAATCCAGCGGTCTGTAAAACCGCCGCCTTACGGCTACGCAGGTTCGAATCCTGCCCCGTGCACCAGAAAATGCCCCCATAGCTCAGTGGCAGAGCGCGTTCTTGGTAAGAACGAGGTCATGAGTTCAACTCTCATTGGGGGCTCCATTTTGGTCGTAGTTCAAATCTGGTGATAGTGGATGAAATCAGGTGTGAGTTGATTTAGAGTTATGGGACAGGAAAACAAATAGCTGAGTATAGATTGATAGATGTGAGGTCAGGAGTAAGAGATGTCAAAGGGTGTATTTGAGAGAACGAAACCACATGCGAAT
>PBOW01000003.1 GCA_002725365.1 Chloroflexota bacterium
TCTTTTGCTTTTACAGGGAACGACTGATTTTGTTCTTGGTGCTGGAGGTTCGGAAGTTGTGGCGCAGGATCAAAGCGTTGAACTGGCCGGCAACGCTATGCGAATTTTCTTTTTCGCGGTGGGTCTCGTGATGGCTTCATTTGCAGCCGCGGCTGCAGGGTTTTTATATATGTCCAAAAGGGGTATCCGCTGGGAATTCCAAGGCTCTGAGCAGTCCGCAGGTGACAGTAGCCACTAGCCGTTTCAGACCAAGAGGGCTCGAACTCCGAGAGTCTTCAAATCAATTATCTCTTCGTCCGATGGGGTGCCACCCTTTGAGGGCATGATTAAAGGTAGAGATGTCATATCTGAGAGGCTGCGAACGGCGAAAATTGCCTTGGCATTGCGAAGTTCGTTAGTCGTCGCAGTGCTGAGGAGTACTCCAGCCAGCGGCAACGCTTGCCTACCTCGGAGTAATGAAAGGACATTCTCCATATCCCCTAATAGGTGACTCTGTTCAATTTCTAACACGATTGAAAAGTCCTCATGGAACTGCAAGGAGGCCAGCTCAGTTGCTAAATTAATGACGGCGAAGCTGATAGAAGTTTCTTGAGCAAAATCAGGCAGCCTGCCGTTTTCTCGGCAATCGTAGCCAGCGAGAATTGAGCTGTTGTTAAGCTTGCCATTCTTGACCTCATCTAAGCTATTAATTATTACCGCGTCGGTATCGTCAGAGCTGAGTTTAGTTAGCTGGTCTACCGTGGCGAGTTTAGTCAGCCTAGCAAGGCCGCCGGATTCGACGCTATCCTCAGTTTTGAATCCTAGCCCCTTGGATGCTTTGTCGTATTGATTTAGCAGGCGCGTGAGTGTTTTCATTTCGAGTACTCCAAGAAATTGCTCCTTGCGGTTCTTTGGTTGGAGCCACCGGTGGGAATCGAACCCACGACCTACGATTTACGAAACCGTTGCTCTACCCCTGAGCTACAGTGGCCACGTGGCAGCCGTTACAGACCTTATTTGTGTGGTATGGAGCCACCGGTGGGAATCGAACCCACGACCGACGGTTTACAAAACCGTTGCTCTACCGCTGAGCTACAGTGGCCGCACCAACTGGTACAGGATACACGAGTATCTTATTGTGTTCTTGGGGCACACGTATGAATTGCTTTCGGTGAAGGTCGCAGCTAGAATTCGTATTCTGCCCTGAAACAATGCGGGGCGGGTGTTAATTGTAATCTTGAGTTAAGAGGTGAATAACCGTGAAACGAACATGGCAACCGAAACGCCTCCCCAGAAAACGGAAACTAGGTTTCCGAAGTCGTATGTCGACACGTGGTGGACGGGCTGTGATACGTCGGCGTCGGCTGCGAGGGCGAACAAGGCTTTCCGTGTAAAGGGTGTAGCTCGCGAACCGATAGAGCGGCCTAGTGGTGCGCTGTATCGGGCGGCACATCGATAGCTTTATTCCCAAAATATAATGGGTAAGTTAACTGAAGACTTGTTACCAATAACCTACTCTGGAGAATTCCGCCGTGTGTTAGCGACAGGGAAAAGGTTCCGGCGACCCTCGGTCACGGTCATTATTAGCTCATCAGAGGATACCGCGGCACTGTCGATGGTGGGCATCACGGTTAGTAAGCGGGTCGGGAATGCTGTAGTTCGCAATCTAGTGCGACGGAGGATAAGGAGTGTGCTACGGATGCACAGCTGGGCAAAAGGGTTCTCGATGGTCATTATCACAGAGAGAGGCGCAGACAAAACCTCGTTCATTGATCTTTCGAGCGAAATCGTTTCGGCAGGGCATGAGGCTCAGGTCCTCGGCCTCAAGTAGGTGGCTGTCGCGCATAATTGCTTGAGGGCTTAGGCTTTTTGATCTAGGTGGCTAGCTCGGCCTGTAACTATATCGATAATTCAAAGCAGGTCGAGCGTTTAGAGGACAGTGATAATTCGGTCTGGTACCAATAATGTCCAGTAAGTGAGTTGAAATTGGTCGCTTCCATTGACCATTTGGCCAGGAAACTGGCACTAGTGATTATTANATTCTANCAGCGAGCGATTTCGCCNAATCTTGGTATTGCTTGCAGATTCGAACCCTCNTGCTCACAGTACGCAATNGANGCATTNGAANGGCGAGGGTTTGTTTTTGCGTCACTGAAGACANTNGGTAGGCTTTCTAGGTGTAGGCCAGGNGGNGGAAGTGGATATGATCCAGTCTCATAAGACNGCAANTGTTCAANTGGATAGGCGCATNAACAGTTGGTGGCGCAGAANNNTATATTCTGAGAAGNNTGTGTTTCACGTGAAACACANNCTTCTCAGAATATATGNNTCGCTTGCAACCTTGTTCTTTGTNATTCTAGTTACTGGCTGCGGTGCACAGTTCGCAAGTCCAGAAGGNTGGGCTTCGCCCGTTGAGTATGGCGATCGCACGATCCTGTTACAGGGTGAAGGNGGACGATTANCTCTTATTGATGGGCGAATGAAATCTTCGGGTGAGCCATTTTGGTGGTACCCGGAGCGTGTGGCTGAGGTGAGTGACTCTGGTGGTGGCTTTCTTTCTGGTCTTTTTGGAGGAGGTTCTGGTGATGACTGGAGCTCGGATCCGTTTTATGCCAGGCCATTGGTTGTGCCAGGTGACGTACTCTATGTTGTTTCGACTAGTGGGATTTTACGAAAACTATCGTCTTTGAATGGAATTACAGAGAGCCCGAGCGAAGTTTGGGCTCTAGAAATTGGTGAAGTGGTTATTTCTACGCCGGCGCTGCTTGGATCTTCGATATTTGTTGGTACTGATGAGGGTTCGCTGTTGAAAATATCAGATGCAACGGGGCAAATCGAGGCTAAGTGGGACATTGGGGTTGGTCGGATTTGGTCCAGCTTACAAATTTATAATGACGACCTTCTAGTAGTTGACATAGGCGAAGGCATTTTTATGCGAATTAGTGGTAAGTCAGGAGAGATCATAGATTCAGTTGATCTGGGCGGCGGAGTGCCTGGGGACGGTTTGTTGGTAGGGGATTCAATGTATTTCGGCACCTTTGGTGGCCAAGTGCATCGAGTGAATCTCAAGGACTTTTCAATTGATTGGTCAGTGAGCGGTAACGGATGGTTTGCAGGGCCTTTGGTCTCCAAGGGGGCGAAGGTCTATGCCGCAACGACTAGAGGATCAGTTTTGTGCCTAGATAGCAGTACAGGCTCTATCGTCTGGTCTAAGGATATGCTTGAATCAAATTTCAGGTCTCGGCCAGCGATCGTGGGTAACGATCTTGTTCTTGCGGATCGAGAAGGTGCTTTGCTAGGACTTGATGCTGATACCGGGAGCATACGGTGGACCAGCAGAGTAGANGACGAGGTATATGCTGATCTGTTCATACATGAGGGGCAGATNCTACTTTTATCAAAGGGNCACGCGTTGTTTGAAATAGATGCTAATAGTGGTGCTATTCGCACGGTGTTTGCTGGTGAATAGGGTGGTATCAGAATGTANAGACAATTGAGGGAGATCATATGCCGATAGGGGCAATCTGGCAGACGTTCCTCGAGACGCCGTTAATTAATGTGATGGTGGGGCTCACTAACCTCGCCTTTGGTGACTATGGTCTTGCACTTCTATTGTTTACCTTTATTTCGAGAGCTTTATTGTTCCCTTTAACCATAAGGATGTTGAATTCAATGAAGAACTTGCAGGAGATCCAGCCTCGAATGCAGGAGATCCAGAAGCAATATTCAGATCCAAAACGGCGACAAGAAGAAACTATGAAATTATATCGAGAGGCTGGAGTGAATCCTCTGGGCTGCCTGGGTCCTCAATTGATCCAGTTACCAATTTTCATTGCTTTATATCAAGTTATCAGGATAACTTTAGGCAGTACNCCNGAGTCCATAATAAAACTTTCGGACCGGTTATACGACGTGGCATGGCTGCAGGCGGCTATCCCTCTTTCGCGTGATTTTCTATGGTTGGATTTGGGTGCCGACGGAGATTTGTCTCTCGCGATCATTGTGTTTTGTGCAATGTGGTTGCAGCAGAGAATTTCATCCAGTCGGAACCTGAGTGCCAGAGGGCAGCAGCAGAATCAACAGCAGATGCAAACTATGATGCAGTGGATGTTTCCGCTTATGTTCACGTGGTTCGTACTTGCAACTCCGGCAGGGTTGGGGCTTTATTGGGGTAGTAGTACGATTATTGGAATCGTATTGCAGTGGATTTTTGTGGGGCCAGGTGATTTCCGGTGGGGTTCACTTATCCCAAATTTCGTTCGGAGCCGCATAGGTATGCCGGATTTTGTTCCGCCGTCGGGGACGGCTGACACTGATAAAAGAAAATCGAACGCTGAGTCTTCTGATGATCGTTCGGGATTAGCTGATGAGGCAGAATTGGAGTTNGATGATGGCGAGGCAGAAATCGGATCAGCCGAGACAGGCGACGGTAAGCGCAAGAAGCGTCGAAGAGGCAGTGGAAATAGGGCTCAAGGAACTGGGAGTCAGTCGGGAGCAAGTANGCGTCGNCGTCGAAAGAGACGCTAAAGCTGGTTTTTTGGGTATAGGCGGNCAAGAGGCGACGGTGACGTTGTCTGTTCTGGATACGCCGGGAGACGGAAAANCCNAGAAGAANGCNGGTTCTAGAGGGCAACGGCNGCGGAACGGNGATAGCGGGNGGNCTAGNANTGGNCAGAANCGCAAGAATGGGGATGAGGGNGNTGAGAAGCNGGCTTNCTCAAGGGATCAGTCCGACCCTCCTAGGGATATAAAAGGGGTTCCAGAGAGTGAGGAAATCCCGATTCCGGGNTCGCCGCAGGAGCTTCCGCTNCAGCCTGCCGGGGATTACGAGGANGANGTAGATCAGGCCGGGAGCACTCTGAGGGATGTTTTGACACTTTTGGGCTTCACAGGGACTGAAATTACGATGANTGAGTCTAGCGATGAAGATAACGATCGAGGCAGGCGNGATGTCACGCTGGAGGTNGATACNACNGATGACGAATCTGCGGAAAATATTGGTGTTTTGATTGGTAAACGCGGTGATACTCTTAGNTCTCTTCAATACTTGTTGAATACCATTGTNGGCAGAGGAAAACGCGGATCCCCGATGTTTTCGGTTGATATAGAGGGATATCGGCGACGGCATAGAGAACGATTGATTGACTTGGCTGAAGAGGTTGCCAATGACGTAAGTGAATCTGGGGATATCATCGAATTGAAGCCTATGTCGGCAGCGGATCGGCGCATAATACATGTTACCCTTCAAGAGCGGAGTGACGTTGTGACGCAGTCGATCGGAAAGGGTCGAGATCGACGAATTGAGGTTCTTCCGGCTGATGAGGAGTCCGAATTCGAAGATGATGTGGCTGGCGATGAGGATGATTAGACCATAACAGGTTGTCAGAGTTGATTGACTAGCCACCTGCCCGCTCACTAGGAGCTGTAATTAGGATTGGTTCGTTGCCGGTGACTTGGGAAACTGATCTCAGTCGAGTAGATGTATATCGTGCAGCAAGAGAAGCGATGCCTTTTTTGATGGTGGGTCCGGTGACTTGGGATGTTTTTGAGGATGATTCGAAATTGCCAGGTGGGCCAGTATCGTTTGCTGCTCGGACCGCTGCGGCATTAGGGGCTCGGGCTCATATTTTGACTGGTGGTGCGGAAGATGCCAGTCTTACGGCCTTAGCAGGTCACACAGTACATTCGGTTAAGGGACTCGCGACGGAATCTTGGAGTATTTACAACTCGAGCTCAGGCAGACGACGGCTTAGGTTGATTGAGCACCTCGGTCGGATGCTTAGTCCAGACGATCTCGTTGAAGGTTGGCCAGAACCGAGAAACTTGTTTTTGGCGCCACTCATACCAGATGACGTCGACGTATTATCGTTCTTAGACCGATTTTCTTCAGCTGCAGCTTGGGTTCTTGGGCAAGGTCTCCAAAGACAGGTTGACGATGAGGGTTTCGTGTATCACCCGGCTGAGCCGACTGAATTACTGCTGAATTGTCTATCGCTGAGGACTTCTTTGTTTCTATCCTCAGATGAGATCGCCAGCTGGTCAAGGGAGGCCATTGAGGAGGTTGCCGGTAGGTGTAGGCAATTTGTTATTACCAAAGGAGCTGAGGGACTAGAAGTCAAAATGTCTGGTGACACTTATAATGTGGGGGCAGTTTCCGCGCAGGTTGTTGATACAACAGGTGCCGGTGATTCATCTGCGGCAGCGTACTCTATCACTTCAGCGATGGGAGTAGTGAACGCGGGGCAGTTAGCAGCAGGGTATGGAGCTATGACAGTGGAGCGAGTTGGTCCGGCACCAATGCCTCGTTGGCCGGAGATTCGAGGCCGGGTTGCGGATTCGTTAGCGGCTCAGGAGGCAAGCTCCCTTACGGATGGGCAGGAGCGCTTAGGTCGGCGAGCTTTTCGAATTGCGATTGCCAACCAAAAAGGGGGAGTCGGAAAGACCACTACAGCAGTTTCTCTTGCAGCATCTCTCGCGGAGATGGGCCAAAGAGTACTTCTCGTGGATGGCGACCCTCAGGCAAATGCCACTTCCTCCTTACTAGGCCGGAGTCGCCAGGGCGCTAGTGGAGATGGGCTCTACCGCGTGCTACTCGACGGAGAATCGGTTTCTGCCATGAGGGTTACAGCCGGAAGGCCGGGACTAGATATCCTAGGTGGGTCGACAGCGCTCGCAGGAGCTGAAATAGAGCTAGTTGGGCTAATGGCCCGAGAAAGCAAGCTGAGGCGTGCCCTAGATGAGATTGATTCTCAATATGACTATATTTTGATGGACTGCCCTCCCGCTCTTGGTTTATTAACCATTAATTCGCTTGTTGCTGCTGACTATGTCGTGATTCCTTTGCAATGTGAATACTTTGCTTTAGAGGGGCTGAGCTCACTGGAGCAAACTATTGACTTAGTGCGAGGTAGCCTTAATCCAAGTCTGGATATTTTGGGTATTGCACTGACAATGTATGACGCTAGAGCTAATTTATCAGCCGAGGTGGTGGCAGAGATCAAGTCCCATTATCCGCAAACCTTGGATACGGTTGTGCCGCGTTCGGTTCGTTTGGCTGAGGCGCCGAGCCACGTGATGACGATCAATGAATATGCTCCGGGATCACCGGGTGCGATTGCATATATGGATTTGGCGAAGGAGGTTCATCGGCGCCTAGCAGAAATGGGCTGATGAGTGTTTTAAGCTCGGAAGGAGGATCGGGAGATGAGTGGTACACCTCGACTAGGACGTGGTTTAGATGCGTTGTTCAACGAGGGGGCTCGGGGAAGTAGTGTTGGGACACAGAGTGGACTGATGCTTGATGTGTCAGAGATACAGCCAGACCCTAATCAGCCTCGAAAGAATTTTCGGCCGGAGGCAATGGATGAACTTGTGGAATCCATTAGAATTCACGGAGTATTGCAGCCAATTCTAGTGTCTAAGAAGGACGGATCTGAGGGCTACACGATAGTTGCAGGTGAACGGCGTTGGCGAGCAGCACAGAGCATAGGTCTTCAGCAAATCCCAGCCATCGTGAGAGATACCGATTCCACGAGTCGTATGCTTTTAGCACTGGTGGAGAATTTACAGCGGTCTGACCTGGGAATTCTGGAGGAAGCCGCGGCGTATGACCAGCTGCAGAACGAGTTTGGGCTTACGCAACAAGAGATTGGACGCCGTGTAGGGCGATCGAGAAGCGCTGTTGCGAATACACTGCGCCTTTTAGATCTACCCTCTGCGGTAATGGAGTTGGTGAGGAGCGGTGATATTAGCGCTGGGCACGCGCGTGCACTACTTCAGCTCCAGAACTATGATCGGCAAATCGAGATAGCAACGCTGATCACGGATGACGGGCTCAGTGTGCGTGATGTTGAGCGGCTGATTGCCAAAGAGGGTAACTCAAAACCAAAGAGGCGGACGCAGCTACCGGCAGATTCTGAGAGTAGTCGTCTAGAGGAGGCAATCCAACAGAAGTTGGGAACTCGTGTGACACTTAAGCGGAATAGCAAGGGGCAAGGTCAGATGATTATACATTTCTATTCAGATGACGAGCTGACAGGGATCATTGAGAAGATTATCCCTGATGGTGATTTCTAGGATAGGAAGTAAGGGGACCAGTAGATGAACGATATAGTGTTTTCACGTGACGTCGAGCGCACCTTGGAGTCACTTAGGCTGGAACTTCCGAAGGTAAGTCCGCCACTGGCTTTGTATGTACCGGTCAGGGTGTCGGGGCGGTATCTGTACGTATCAGGGCAGATAGCTCAGAAGGATGGTTCCTTAGTCCATCCAGGTCAGGTTGGATCGGTAGTGTCCATAGAAGAGGCAGTTGAAGCTGCAGCTGAGTGTGCAATTAACGCACTGGCCCATGTGGCTGCGATGAGAGGCTCTTTGGACGGACTACGTGTTGTGAAATTGACAGGTTTCGTGGCCGCGAGTTCTGACTTCAAAGGTCAGGCTAAGGTAATTGATGGGGCCAGTCAGGTTCTCATAGATATCCTTGGAGAGTCTGCTGGTATGGGTGCGCGAGCAGCATTAGGTGTGTCATCTCTTCCCCTTGGGGCAAGTGTAGAAGTTGAACTAGTACTGGAAACAGACGACAACTAGAGTTACTGTCTTTAAGATGATGGAAAGTTCCTAGATTGGGAGGCGGACTGCAAATGGCACGTATCGATTTTGTGACCGGGGCTCCCGAGAAATATTCTGGGCTTGTGGATCAGATCGAACAAGCTCGATCTTCTCTGAGGGTTGTTGTGGCACAGGAGGCGGAGGCGAATATGAGACTCCATGCTAACTCCGAAGACTGGTCGGCCAAGCGAACTCTTGCGCATCTGGGTGTTTATTTGAGGCTTAATTCAGTGTTCATCAGGCGAATTGCCACGATGAGCGATCCTGAACGCCAGCCTATTGATGAGGAAAAGGCAATAGAGGAATCAAACTTCATGACGGGGTCTGCGATGGATTTAATGCAGAGCATAGATCAGAGTGTGGATGAAACTATTGAATTACTATCAAGGACTCCTGACGCGTCGTGGGGGCGCAGAGGGTCCGTTGAGGGTGTGAGTCGTTCGCTGCGTCAGCAGGTGGAAGGTTATAGTTCACATATTTTGGAACATACCGAGCAGATCAAAATGGCTCTCGCTCAGAACTAGTCCTTCTCAATTGGAAGATCGGTAAGGTAGGACCATTCCGCCCAGGATCCGTCATAATTTCGGACGTTGTCCCATTTCAATATTTCTGACATGGCAAACCACGACACCGCGGATCGAATTCCTCCGCCACAGTAGGGAAAAACCACCGACCCTTGATTGATACCGGCATCTTGATACAACTGAAGTAGTTGACTTTGAGCATGAAATTTCCCAGTAGTATCCATAAGGGACTCCCAGTTAAGATGGGCGGCCCCGGGGATGCGTCCTTGGCGTGGTGCTGGATGGTCGCCAGGGAGCCCCGTATATTCTTCGATTGACCTGCAATCAAGTATTTGTTCTGCAGCAGTTGAGTTTTTGATGCTGCTAAGAAGATCTTCTTTTCCGGCGATCAAAGACTCATCGGGATCTAGGAGATTGCAGTGGACTTTGACCGGTGGCAGTTTTGTCGGAAGATCTTCAAGTCCGCCGTGCAGCATTGTTCGGAGAGAGGCTTCGGCAACACATACATTTTCGATGCCAAAGTATCGAAGTGCCCAATAGGCTCGGTACGGCCAAGGTGATTTGTCAGTTGCGAGACAGACGATGATTTGGTCAGTCCCAGCTCCACGGATTCCTAGTCCGCCTAGGGTGGTTTCGAACATGTCCTTGTCTGGTATGAGGGCTCTTATTCCGTCTCGGGTAGTGGTGAAATCCCCATATCCATCAGCCCATACGCTGGACTGGAGATGAAGGTCATCATACTCATTTTGTGCTGCACCAACATGCAGAAAAAGCATTTCGTGCTCAGGTGACATGGAGTTGATCCAGCTAATGGTTGCCACCGGTGGAACCTGCAAGACAGTCATAGTACGTCCTTTTCGTTGAAGAATATTATTATTCAGGCCTAGGAGTAGTCCGGCGACCGGCTCGCCTTCCTCGTCTCCGAGGTCTTTTACGTGGCGTAGGTTCTGGGCTTGACTNCGTGGATTCCTTGGATCCAGCGGGGCGGCGGCGNGCTATTTTCGAGCTACTGATGCTTTTCTTGTTGGAGTCTCTCTGTGGTTTCGCTCGACGTGCGGAATCTCTCTTCGATGAGCTATCGTCTCGATGTGGGGGCGTGTCTACCGGCGTCAATACCCCAAGGAAGTTNTTACCTCTTTCTTCTTCTTGCTTTCTGACTGTTTCTTCAACCTNNTCCTCGAGATCGACTGGNCGCACGGTTGTTCCCATTTGTGCACGAAGTTCATCAGCGGTTAGTTGAATNGTCTCCCCTTGATCTTTGAAATAAAGTCGGACTGTCTCTGAGAGATANTTTATTGATAGGACTTTTGCTCGACCCGCAGGNGTACTGATTGTTTTTCCTACTTTTGGAAGTGTCCCAGCTATTTCACGGTACGCATCAACTTCAAANGTGAGGCAACACAACAGCCGGCCGCAGACCCCGGAGATTTTAGATGGGTTTGGAGAAAGGCCCTGTTCCTTGGCGAGCTTCATAGAAATTGANGGGAATGTAGTCATCCAGGAGGAACAGCAGAGTTCTCTGCCGCACACGCCGAATCCCCCNGTCAGTTTTGCACGATCGCGATCACCAATACGATTCAGTTGGAGCGACTCGGAATAGTNTGACTCAAAGGCCNGCTGGATATTGTCATGTTTGACTTGGACCTTATCAGGGAGTACGTATGATATTTCGAGAAATGTTTCTGTGAGATCGTAAGTTAAGTCTGCNACACGTANACGGGAATCAACCCTTGNGGCACACTCTTGAGCGCGGTTGGACTCATCAGCGGCTTTTTTTTTAACTTTTTCCTGAGTGGTAAGATCCGCTTCTGTAGCCAGACGCGAGATCACGCGGAGAGGTCCGCTAACTTGATTTGTCATAATTTGGTCAGGAGTGACGACCACTCGGCCCATGCGCTCCCCCCGGTCTGTAGCGAGCACGACGTAATCGCCGATCATTAAATTTAGATCCCCGGGGCTACAGTAGAGTAAATCGCCAGCCGTCATTAGACGGACACCTACTATCGGGTCCATGTGTTTCATCCAGTCAAGTTTCGGCAGCACGCCCTAGCGCCAAGCCAGTAAATTTATTTAAGAACTATATTCTATCGATTTATTACCAATTGTGGGATATCAATCATCATCTGGTCGATGGAGAGTCTTGGATTTACATTTTCAAGGAGATCTTCTCGAGCTGATTGAATTGCGGTGAGGGCTCGCACGGCCATCTCTGTATCTAGATTTGAGTCTCCGGCCCTAGGTATGTGCCAGATATTATTCTCAGTTGCTCCCGTTGTTAGCAGGAGGGCGTCGTGCCACCACCGTTCCCAGTAGCCTATAGTTTCAAGTACGGTGTCACGGTCGTTTCTCCAGGCCTTAGAGAGGGAATCAGAATATTCTAGTCGGGCCTCGAGAACCGCGAGCGAGTATTTTTCGACGTCATCCATAATCACTTTAAGGGTCATCATAAAAGATGGGTCATTAATCAATGAAACTGCCTTACCGTAGCAACCTCCTGCTAACAGGGCGTACTCTGAGGCAGTGTCTATCTCTTTGACCAAGTCCTCACTAACCAGGATTGCTGCCAGTGTCTCCTGAGGAAGTGGCCGGAGGACGATGTCATAGCATCGAGAACGGATAGTTGCCGGGAAGCTGGAAGGTGAGTCTGTGATGATGATCAAAGTAGTATCGCTCGGTGGCTCTTCTAAAAATTTCAAGGTTGCGCTGCGACCAGCTTCGCTGGCGATGTCGGCCTCAAAAATTACAAATCGATGCTTTGAGTTGAATGGTTTCAGGTCAGCACTGCGAATGAACTGGCGAATGTCAGTAGTCTTGGTGCGCCCAGTTTTACTATCTTCTGAGGCCGTAATGAAGTGGATATCGCCGAATTCGCCGGCCTCGATCCTGTGAGCGGTTTCATTGTTTAAGTCCGGGGACGTCGGATCGTTCGCAAGGGGTGCAAATACGGACTGAGCGAAGCGCATAGCCAGTCTTGACTTACCGACACCAGATGGGCCTATAAACATGTAGGAGCGATTGATCAGACCTGAGGCAATGTGTGCACGCAGAGTTTCGACTGCTGTATCCGCTCCGAAAATATCCCAATTGTTCGAGGGATGTTTTTCTTTGCGGTAGTCTGCGTCATCGAACAGCACGGGCTTCTTTCTAATCTCGGGTGTTTATCAATGAGTCCACACCATGTGTAACATCAAGACGAGTGAGGTCTTCGTATATTTGGCGTCTTCTAATTGTGAAAGAGTTGCCATTTTCTACCATGATGACCTCGGGCTTCAGGGAGAGATTGTAGTTCGATTCCATCGCCAGTTGATATGCTCCTGCAGCTGGAATGGCAATTAACTCGTTCGTGCGTAACCGTGGGAGTGATACATTCTCTGCGAGAATATCACCAGATTCGCAAAACTTTCCGGCGATGGTGACTGTCTCCTCGGGAACAGCATGCATTCTTTCTGCAGGTACAACTTCATATTTTGATCCATAGATTGCTGGGCGGATGTTGTCAGACATTCCGCCATCGACTGCAACGTACGTTCTTACATCTGGGATTTCTTTTCTGGAACCAACTGAGTAAATGGCGACGCCAGCCCTGGCAGAGATAGATCTACCAGGCTCAATAATTAGTTTAGGTGGGGGAAAAGCAAGCTTGTCAGCTTCAGATGCGAGTGTTTCGCATATAGCCTTGGCGTACACCCCTGCATCGGGCGGATCATCATCATCCGTATAAGCGACCGCAAATCCACCGCCTGGAGAGAAATCGGAAACAAGTATGCCTTTATCAGCGAGCTGTTTGATAAGTTGAGAGCCAACTTTGATTCCCTCGACATAAGGCTCTGTGCCAAAAATCGGGCTGCCGAGATGCATATGGATACCGCGGAAGTCCATGTGCGGGGATGCAGATATTTCCTCACAAGCCTCGAGAGCTTCCCCGTTTGCTACAGAAACCCCAAATTTTGAATCAAGAAGGCCAGTGGTTGTCGCTGAGTGAGTATGTGCATCCACTCCTGGTGAGACTCGCAGAAGGATTTTTGGTTTGCTGCCTAGCTCAGAGGCTATGGACTCAATCAGGCTTATTTCATCATGTGCGTTAACCACTATTTGGCCTATTCCAGCATCGAGAGCTTCCTCTATTTCTTGTGGTCCTTTGTTGTTGCCGTGAAACGCGGACCTAGATAGACTGACTCCCGCCTGCCGTAAGACTGAAATTTCGCCGCCTGATACTACGTCGAAGGAAAGTCCGAGACTGGAAAGAAATCTTGCAAGGGGTATGTTGATCCATGCCTTAGATGCATAGTGAATTTCTACGCCGTATGGCCACTGAGAGGTGAATGCATCAATGTAACTAGTTGCCTGATGCGTTAAAGTCTCTATGTCGAACACATACAAGGGAGTGCCATATTCATTGGCAAGCTCCCGAATATCACACCCACCGACTTGCAGGACACCCTCATCAGACGTCTGGCTGCTAAGTGGCAGAACCTTTGCCTTCGGTGATTCATGGGTCATAAGATGTTCCTTTACTCTATATCTCGGGTCTGCTTTCTAAATTAATCCGGATTCAGACTAATATCCATGTCCTGATGTTGTATTCCGGCATCTAGATATAGAGGGCCTCTTTCCTTATAGCCCAATTCCCAATAAAACGGCATGGCTTGAATTTGTGCGGACAGTGTAATCTGTTTGTGTCCGAGTTCTCTAGCAATATCGTGGCATTTGTTCATCAGCAGACTGCCTAGTCCGAGTCTGCGTCCACTTTCTTTCACAGCCACACGACCGACATGGAGTGTTTCAGCGTCGACGGTCCTTATGTCTGTCGTGCTAGGCAGAAATAGGCGGGCAGTTCCAAATACTTCTTCTCCTGCAGAGGCGATGAGGTGAATTACTCTGTTGGATGAAATGGCGTCCAATGAGTCGAGATCGTCAATCTCCTCTTCTTCGGGCACCTTTTGTTCCTCGATAAAAACAGTCTGTCGGAGCTCTAGAATTTTTTCAAGCTCATCGCTGGATTCGACTATTTTTACGCTGAATATGTTCATACTACCCACCTATGTTTTACGAGCGTTTGCATCACACTAGATGAGAGGCCAAGGGAAGGCTCTAAATTCTGAAGGCATCGCAGGCAGGGTCCTTTCCGTGAGGAGTGTTTGAATCCGATCTAGCAAAGACTCTAGCTCGCTTGAGCTGATTAAGGAACAAAGTTCGTAATTCATGTCGATCGATGACGATAGAAATTCAAGTGTGCGCTGCAGGTCAACAATTAGCTTTGAATCAAACTCAATACCCGCAAAATTCCATATGACGGTACGCAATTTGTTTTCACGATGAAAGCATAGGCCGTTATCAATCCCCCATATACGTTGCTTTTCGTCTATCAATACATGGCCAGCCTTCCGATCCGCGTTGTTAGAGATGTAGTCGAATACAGCAAGTTCCATGAGGGACCTTTCTATCGAACTAAGTTCTGAGTATTTGACTGCTCTATCGGGATTCTCTGGCAAGTTTATGTTTTGTTCTATTGTAAAGAAATGTTTTGACGGATCATGGCCAATAAATAACTGTAAGGATCCGTTTCCGTGTGGCCCATCCTGCCTTATCACGGTTGGAGGAATGAGGTTCCAGCCGAGGAGCTTTGACAGCTCGTATGCTGCAACTTCTCTGAGATGGAGCCCAGATTCGAAATCCCATAAATATTGTTCTCCTGCGACTGGCTTATAGACAGCAAATCCTTCGTTGCCTGACTGATCCACCATGGAAGCTAGGAATACGTAATTTGATGCTCCAGTGAATTGTCTTAATGTGCCAAAGGTAGATTCAGCTAGTAACTCCTCCACAGTCGGATCCGTCGGATTCCAAGAGTTTGTGATGTCAAGGATGGAAGCCATAATCAAACCTTAGATCAATCGGTGTTTTTTGACGAACCAGGGAATGTCAATTCAAAGTCAGCTACAACATTTATGGTGACTTCAATCGGTGCACCCTTTTCGTTTGGCGACCATATTGATACGACGCCGGTGGCATAAGATGCTGGTAACAGTGTCGGATTAACTTCGATCCGCAGTGATGTGGTGTCGCAAGAAGCTGCTGTACAAGTTAGATTGTCCCCCGGCGCGATCCCAGCCGGAGGATTCACTACCAAAAAACCTACACTAGATTTGGCACGCCATGTGGACAGGCCACTACCGGAATTCCGAATAGGAATATCTACCCAAGTCATCGCTGCAGGGCTGTTCATTCTAATGGTATGGCTTCGGGGGGGCACTGACAGAATAGGCCGTCCGATCAGCTTCGCTTCCTCCTGCAAGAAGTTTGGTGGAGCAACCTCAGTATGCCAAGGAGCGGGTGTTTTGATATCCATATTTGCGTATGGTGGATAAAAGTTGCCAGGCGACAGTGCGCTGTTCACCTCAGTGCTAAAAAGGTCGGGTAGAGTTATGGGGATAGGTGACCACAGGGGGGTACCGTTAATAGTAGGAGGGTTTTTTATGCACCCCCATACGAGTTCTTGGTATGGGAACTCGTTATGGCTCTGTGTTCCCGAACAAGAATATTGGGAACGAGGCCAAGTAAAAGATGGATCGAGAGGGTGATTGCTGCTGTATGACCCATATCCAGTGAAACCGTTATACGCCCACGTAGCGTAATACCAGTTCTCGAGGATCTCGGTTTGACTATCAGTGTCAGTACCCACAATCGGTGAAATTTGCGGAGCGTTGTTCCACTTCGCGCCTAGAATCTTCACACCCTTCGCTATGTTGTAGGTGAAATGAGTCGAGATCAATGCTTGGGCATCCGACGGTTGGGAGTTTTCTCCAAGTGGATTAATCATTCCTGTGGTTACCTGCATAACTCCATGGCCACAGTCAAAGGAAATTACAGAATCACCGAGGCCGTTCCATGCGGTGGACTTTGTCGCCATAGTCATTTTCGTTTCCACCCAGGCTATTGACTTTATAAGGGTGGGCGGAACATATCCACCACTGACGTATCTGTTATAGCGGGTTCCTTGTTCGAGTCGATCCAGCGCAAATCGTGCGTCCTGGGGAAAAAGTAAGTTATTCGCTGCCGCATTGATGGCATTAATATACAGGAGTCTATTTTCACCTCCTTCGTAGGCGGCCGGTCGGTAAGCACCGAACGCACACGCATACGTTTTGGTTGTTAGGGCTGATGCTCCGAATAAGACCATGTATAGGGCAACAAGGGAAAATACTAGAATTGATTTGGTCAGGTGTGAGGAATTATTCATTTGACCACCACCCAAATATTCGTGTTTCTGGACTCTCATCAACTTTGTATCTCATGCCCGTTTCGCGATCGATTACATAAATCATGCCATATCCGGGGTTCGCACTGGACAATCCATCGAAGCTTTTTGTCAACAAGTAGTCCTCATCATGTGACCAAACAATCGGAACTTCAAACCCTGTCTGATCTGGTGGGAGAGGTATGAAGTCAAGCGAATCTCCGTTAGAAAGCATTATGCCACTTTTTTGGCGCCCGACAATATTTGTACCGATGGTTACTGTTTGTTCAATCGGTGACCATATGGGCGAGTACTGCTCGGTTGGATTCTCTTCTAGTAGAGCGCGAGGCTGTTGGTCTCTACAGTCTATTTCAGCAAGATATGTTTGGAAAAATAAACGCTCAGATTGTATTACGGTTTGCAGATATATCATTTTTTGGCCGTCAGGACTGATCGAAAAATCTCTGGCAAATGTATCTGATATTTTGAAGCAAACTTCTGGTTCGGTTTCGGATTGAGAATGCTTTGAAACAAAAACACCGGTAGAAAAGATTTCGACATAATACTGGCTTCCCAAATCACCTTCTCCTAAGGGGAATAAACCCTGAGAGTGAGCTCGTTGGACGGCATATACGGTCCTGGTCTGAGTAGATAGTTCTAGTTCAACCAATTCCTGAACTTGTTGTCTGACCCTGCGGTACATTAAGTGTGTGCCATCACGAGTCCAGATGGGCTTCACTCCTATATCAGGATCGCTAGTGAGTAGATTTCGTTTTCCGGTTTTCAGGTCAAGTAACCATAGTTCACCTGTTGGCAGGGTATCCATATTTCCGGGCGGCTTTACGAGGAAAGCGATAGAGTTATTGACTATCCCCTCTGCAGGTACTATCGAAAAGTTGGGTGAATGTTCGATGACTGTTAAAAGTTGAGCTTCGTCCCAGTCAGATTCGGGAGTGAAATAAATTTCATCATAGTTTGGATTGAATCTAGAATAGAGAAATCCAGGTCCCGAAGTGGCCGGAGATACCCATTGATGGTCAGGATTCCATGAGAAAAGGGCGATGGCAAGAAGCGTTATTCCTATGGAGATCGTGAATAGGCTACCTACGACCAGTAGCGCCCGCCGCGAGGAATATATTCGAGAAGTTTTCATATTCAGGTATATTTTAGTCTGTAGATAAATGCTGGCGTTACATAGAAACATGCAGCGTTATCCTTTATTTGCGACTTTTNCATTGGGTGATAAATTATGCTAATCAATTATTATTTGAATCTTTTAGCGATCTCACCNCTTGCATTCGTCGTATTTGTAGGAGCATTCTTCTGCTCACTATTGACCGCTCTGATTTTGCACGAAGTGGCTCACGGATTAGTTGCGGCGCGACTGGGTGACAACACAGCTCGAGTAATGGGCCGCTTGACGCTCGATCCACGGTCTCACTGGGACCCAATAGGTACAACAATGATGTTNATAGTGGGTTTTGGCTGGGCTAAGCCTGTCCCAGTGAATCCATACAATCTGCGGCGTCGGGTGACTGACATGGCTTTAGTTGCCTTTGCGGGACCAGCCACTAATTTTCTAATAGCGCTTGTTGCCGGTATTCCGATAAGGCTAGGTGTTGTTGATCTGCGGACACCATTTGATAACGTCCTGTATGTTCCTACCGGATTGGGAGGGTTAATAGGCTTGTTTCTAGGGACTGTCATGCTTCTGAACGTGCTGATAGGTGTGTTTAATCTTTTGCCGATCCCGCCGTTAGATGGTTCGAAGATCCTACCGGTGTTTTTACCTCGGGAGATCCGAGGGGCTTATGAGCGACTATCGAACTATGGGTTTCTATTGCTGATACTTCTTATTTTCTTGCCCTACTTTGGTTTACCTGGTTTAGGTTCGATTATCAGTCCGATATTATCTTTTCTCATTCCAGTGTTCGCCGGTAGCTGATGATTTATTGGGTCGATAGAGGTAGGCTTAGAATTAAGGGAGTTGACAATGACAAATGTGGCTATTTTAGGTACCGGACTTATAGGCTCTTCATTAGGACTTAACCTAAGGAAGATTTATGAAAAGCGCCCTAAAGATTTAGTTATTTCTGGCTACGATAAGTATGGGGATGTGGTAAGCAGAGCAAAGTCAGTCGGTGCTGTCGATCGGGTGACTTCATCACCTATCGACGCTGTTTCAGATGCGGATATGGTGATTTTGGCGGCCCCGGTGTTAGCGATTGAGCAACTAGTGCGGGAAATTGCGGACGCACTCCCAGCGAAGGCAATTATTACGGACACGGCTTCCACGAAGACGGAAATTCATCGATGGATAGATGAATATTTGCCCGAGCATAATGGTTTTGTAGGGGGACATCCAATGGCGGGGAAAACCGAGACAGGCCCAGATGCCGCGGGTATTGATCTATTCCACGGGGCTCGTTGGGTACTGACTCCTCGGGTGAACAGCAGCGAAGCGGCCGTTACCACCGTACAGAATTTAGTGAAGCAGTGTGGTGCTGAGGTGATGGTTATGGATCCTGAGGAGCATGATTCTTATGTGGCNGCAATTTCACATTTACCTTTAATGGCTGCCACAGCNCTGTATTCCGTGGTNAGGGCGTCTCAAGCTTGGCCGGANCTNTCACTTTTGGCCGCTAACGGATTCAAAGATACCACTCGGTTGGCATCGTCGGACCGCGATATGGCATATGACATTGCTGTCACTAATTCTTCGAATATCGTTCATTGGATCGATCGATATATTGCTGGACTAGTTGAGCTGCGTGGGCAAATCGAAGGTACAGAGAAATCGAANGAAAATCTATACAGACTGATTGCTGCTACTCAGTGGGAATATGATTTGTTTAGAAACGGGAAGGTTGGCCGTGAGGAGAAGGGTTTATCGGATACGAAGGACCTCGAGCCTGGAATGATGGACTTCATTGCTGGCGGATGGGTGAAAGAAAAGCTTGGTCAGATGGATAAAGATGCTGAGAAGAGACGCGAGCAGNCTGANCTTGAGAGACTGCAACGACGAGATGTCTAACCTAGATTCCGGATCCGATAATTTGGATGTGAGGGAGGTTGCTCCGACCGCCCAACTCATCGGGAATATAGATATACCTGGTGACAAATCAATTAGCCATAGGGCTCTGATGTTCAATAGTTTTGCCGAAGGGGTCGCAAATATTGACGGTCTTCTTGAATCCGATGACATCNATTCNACGATGGAATGTTTGAGAGCATTGGATGCGCACATATCGGCGAATGAACGTAACTCATTTACCGTGAACGGTAGAGGTATCANAGGCTTGCGCCAATCCGAGTCCACGTTGGACTGNGGGAATTCNGGCACTACAGCAAGGTTATTGACTGGTATTGTGTCCGGTCTTGGAATCCCATCGGTNATTAGCGGTGANGANTCTCTTAGTACCCGACCGATGGCTCGGATAATTCAGCCATTGAATCGAATGGGTGTAAGGATTTCCGGGCGCTCCAGCGACACTTTGTTGCCATTAGAAATTTCGGGAAGCCCGACCATTCAGGATGGCCTCGTTATTGAGACCGGCGTTGCATCAGCTCAAGTGAAAAGTGCAATTCTTCTCTGCGCAGTGGTTGCAGGGGTGTCTGTTACCGTGATCGAGCCAAGGCGCTCCAGAGACCATTCCGAGCGCCTATTGTCTGCGATGGGAGCTAGTTTGGAGTANTTCGAGGACGACCGAGGTCACGGTGTTCGACTACTAAAAAGAACTGGGGAACTTAGGGCGGTCGACGTCACCGTCCCNGGGGATATCTCCACAGCGGCCCCCTGGGTTNCTGCTGGGGTATTACATGATGCGGCGGAAATCACTCTGAAGGGGGTGGGAGTTAACCCATCACGGACGGGAATAATTGACATTTTGAAGCTCATGGGTGGAAATCTTGAATTGAAATCTGATCGTGTGGTTGGGGGTGAACCGGTCGCTGATTTGGTCGCAAGATCTGGCAAGCTCCATGGCGCCGTTATCGAGGGAGATTTAATTCCCAGAGCTATTGATGAGATACCACTCGTTGCATTAGCAGCAACGCAGGCAGAGGGAGAAACAGTCATCCATGATGCTAGTGAACTCAGAGCGAAGGAAAGCGACCGAATAGACTGCACGGTGGAGATCCTCACTGAGTTCGGTGCTGATATAGACGGTACAGCTGATGGCTTCGTCATTCGTGGACCGACAAAATTACAGGCGGCCACCGTTGATTCGTACGGTGACCATCGGTTGGCGATGCTTGGGGCCGTGGCCGGTCTACTGGCNAGTGGCGTCTCACAAATAAATGGGGCATCAGCAGTCACTATCTCATATCCCGAATTTTGGGACCGATTANCAAGTCTAAGCACAACGGCTTGAAATTTGGAGCGAACAAGTATGCCTAAAGTACTTGTCCTTACTGGTCCGTCTGGAGTTGGGAAGGATGCAGTGGTTGATGCTCTTCTTTCGATGGACTATCCGGTGGTGCGACCNCCCACTATGACTACTCGGCAGNCTCGGCTTGGTGAAGTGGAGGGCGTGCATCATTTTTTTGTAACTGATGCAGAGTTCAATAAGGCTATCGGGAATTCTGATCTGCTAGAGTACGCGTCTGTTTATGGAAACTACTATGGGGTGCCGAAGCAAGCGGTTACGGAAGCGCTTGCGACTGGGCATCATGTGGTCCTAAGAGTAGATGTCCAGGGGGCTGAAAGTTTGTTGATTAGCTTACCAGATGCGATTTTTGCTTGTCTGGAGCCTGATTCACTGGACAACCTCCGACAACGCCTAGCAGGACGGGGAACTGAAAGCGCAGAAGCTGTGGAAGCGCGCGCAGCATTTGCGGAGGATGAAATGGCTAGAGCTCGTAAATTCTGCCGAGTGTTTGTCAATCGAGATGGTGAACTAGAGACGCTTGCCCGCGAAATTATGTTACTGTTGGAAGAGTAACTATGTTCAATCGAATTGACGTTCAAAATGTCTCGAGATAGCATTGTCGACTAAGTCTAGTGAGAAGAGAGGTGTAGGGATGACCAGAGGTGNATTTTCTTCGTTATTGTCGTCCCGTCGTTGGCTTGCCTCTTAGTTTTTCTCGCGGCTTCTCCACCAACTATTGTTCAGTTCTATTTTGGGCACTTCTCCTAGGCACTGAAATTGGAGGTGGAAAATGAATCACAATGATCTGCGGCCAAATTATCAGCCTACGCTAGATCAAGTTCGTTCAATCNCTGAGCCGTACACCGTTGTCCCCATTTATCGAGAGGTNCGGGCTGATCTAGAGACCCCCGTCTCAGCCTATCTCAAGGTGGCACAGGATGATGAGTATTCGTTCCTGCTCGAATCGGTCGAGGGGGGCGAGCGACAGGGAAGATATTCGTTTATCGGTTCGGACCCCTATAAGACACATATAGNCCATCAGGGGGCGCAGGATCCGTTATTGGGTATCGAGGAGGAGCTTGACTTGTGGAGAGCGTTTCCAGTGGAGGGGTTGCCGAAGTTTCATGGAGGAGCAGTCGGTTATCTTGCTTATGAATGCGTTGGTCATTTTGAACCTAGGGTCCGGTCGAACAAAGCTCCGGTGATTGACATGCCTGACAGTCACGTGATGTTCATCAATAACCTACTGGTATTTGACCATGTGAGAAACACAATAAAAGTAGTCGCGCACGTTCGCCTTGATGGTGATGTAGAGGCCAACTACCGAGAAGCTGGTCATGCGATAGACCTCCTGATTGACAAATTGAGTCAACCACTTGGAAATCTACCATATCAGTCTGATTCTTCAATAGTTGGCCAACCCGTAACCCAGAACTGGTCTCAACAGTCCTATAAGGAAGCTGTGCAGAAAATAAAGCGTTACATAGTCGATGGGGATGTGATTCAAACGGTACTATCCCTGAGACTTTCACGTGAAACGGGGGTCCATCCTTTTGAAGTCTATAGAAGTCTGCGAGGAATAAACCCCTCCCCATATCTGTTCTATCTGCGCTTCAAAGATACTTTTTTGGTTGGATCCTCCCCTGAATTATTGGTGAATATAGAAGAAGGAATTGTAGAGGTTCATCCTATAGCTGGTACTCGACCACGCGGTAAAGATCGGCTTGAAGATGAAAGTCTTGCTAGGGAGCTTGCGACCGACGAAAAGGAATTGGCGGAGCACGTGATGCTGTTNGATCTTGGCAGGAATGATGTAGGCCGAGTAGCAGCTCCTGGTACGGTAAATGTGACTCAAAAATTTGACATAGAATACTATTCCCACGTCATGCACTTGGTGTCACATGTAACTGGCGACTTGGCCGAGAATACCAGTCCCTACGATGCCCTTAGGTCGGCGTTCCCAGCTGGTACTGTTTCCGGCGCACCGAAAATTCGAGCGATGGAGATTATTGAGGAATTGGAGCCTGATAGACGCGGAGCATATTCGGGTGCGGTTGGTTTTTTTGACATGTCAGGCAATATTGAGACTTGTATTTCGATAAGAACCCTGATCATGAAGGATGGACTTGCTCACGTGCAGGCTGGCGCGGGAATTGTGTATGACAGTGATCCACAGAAGGAATATGAAGAGTGCTGGCACAAGGCCGGAGCATTGTTAACAGCACTCAACGATGCTGAAGACCGACAAATACAATCGAACCCTGGGTCCTTGGGTTACTGATAATGTCGGAAACAGGTATTGCGTCGATAGCGTTGATAGTTCGAAGTGATGGGAAGATCCTACTCGTGGAGCATAAAATGGGNCCATTTGATGGCGAATGGACCCTTCCTGTTCTTCAAGTACCGGCGCATTTAACAGCTGAAGAAACTTTGGAAGCAATTTTCAGCGAGACTTTGTCGGTTGATGTGACGCAATATGAATTTTTCGATACGTTGTATTTGAATGACAAAACAGGCGATCGATTGGTGGGTAATATTTTTACCTGCAATGACTGGAGCGGCGAAATTCAGTTTGATAAAGCTCGATATTCTGATGCAGGTTGGGTTACACCTGGGGATGAACCGAGAGAGATCCAGCTTAATGAATCCATTAGAGCATGGATCAATGGCGCAATAATGGACTCCTGTGAAGACATGGGTACTAGGGCACATAGTGTCGATTCCATGATTCGAGAAATGGCTACAAGTAGAAGCGCCTTGCTCGACGCGTTTAACGACCTACCTGTACATGTTCGCTACGAGTCAGAATCAGCAGAAAATTTGTCACCAGTGCAAAAATTAATCTGTCTAGCCGATCAGGAATACTATTTACTTAGTCAGTTCACAAAACTTCTCTCAGGTTCGGAAGCGATTTGGAGGCCATTCAATGAAAATCAATGGCGGGATATGAGGGACTTCAGTGAAGTTGTCGGGACGAGAGAAAACGACCTCTCAGTGCTGAATACGNTGGNGGATATCCGAAACAAAGTCGAGACTTTGTTATCCGATCATGAAGAAACTATTTCGACCGTGTGGGCTGTGGNTANGACCGGAATTCCGATAAACTTGTTTGATCTACTGGGTGAGTTCATTCTGAGCGAGAAGAAAATAGCAACAAGTTTTAAGATATTTAATTCGCAGAGCGAGCTGACACAGCACACTACGTCTGAGCATAATAGGAAAGGCTAGGAGGGTTTCTTAAATGTTATTGCTTCTAGATAATTACGATTCGTTCACCTTCAATCTCTTTCAGTACCTAAGGGAATTAGGCGAGGATGTGCTTGTGATTAGAAATGACCAGATCACTGTTGAAGACTGTTTGGAAATGGATCCTGACAGAATTGTTATCTCGCCTGGTCCCTGTACTCCGAAGGAGGCCGGGGTATCGGTCGAATTAGTGAGAGCATTTGCCGGTGTCAGACCAATCCTCGGCGTTTGCCTTGGCCATCAGTCAATCGCTGAAGCATATGGTGCGNGTGTTGAGTCAGCTGGTGAGATAATGCATGGGAAGACAAGTAGGGTGCAGCACGATGNAGCTGGTGTGTTTGCTGGGATTCCGAGTGACTTTAGTGCAATACGATACCATTCACTAGGAGTCAATTCGGCAAGTCTTCCGCCAGATCTAGTGATTAGCGCCACCTCAGAATCAGGGGTCGTTATGGGCTTACGTCATTCAGAATATGCTATCGAAGGAGTTCAATTTCACCCTGAGTCAATTTTGACTGAGTACGGTTACGAGTTGCTGCANAACTTTCTTGATTTTCAATCAGCAACTTGGGTGTGAACAAACGAGGGTTAAATAGGATGGCGATCAAAGAAGCATTAATAAAGATAGTTGATGAGCGCGATAACTTGTCTCGGGAAGAGGCGTCAGAAGTCATGCGAGAAATTATGCGTGCGGGTATGGACCAAACTGACGGTACTAAGGCTACGGAGGCTCAGTTTGGAGCCCTTTTGACTGCGTTAAGGATGAAAGGTGAGTCGNTAGAAGAAATAGTAGGTATGGCTGTCGCGATGCGAGAGTTTAGTAAAAAGCTCGATATTGAGGCACGCCCGTTACTTGATACTGCGGGCACGGGGGGATCAGGAAAGAAGCGATTTAATGCTTCCACTGCTGCAGCGTTTGTTGCAGCGGCTGCTGGTGCGAAAGTGGCCAAGCACGGTAACAGAGCTATGAGTTCTCGGTCAGGTGCGGCTGATTTCCTCGAGGCCCTCGGTGCTGAAGTTTCCATTGATTCGAAGGCCGTCCGCCGTTGTTTTGATGATACAGGCATGGGATTTTTGTTTGCTCCAATGTTTCATCCGGCCATGAAATTCGCGGGTCCGTTGAGGCCGACCTTAGGCGTCAGAACTATTTTTAATATATTGGGTCCACTAACNAATCCTGCCGGAGCGAACTGTCATGTCTTGGGGGCCGCAGACTTGGAAATTGCCGAGAAGCTTGCGAGTGNATTAACACAGTTGGAGATGCGGCACGCGGTGGTTGTAGTCGGACATGATGGTGTCGATGATATTTCGGTGGTAGACGATTCGACTCTATTTGAGATTAAAGAGGGTTCGGTCGACCGTCAGATAGTGAGTCCAGAGTCGATTGGCTTGAAGCGACATGCGGAAAGTGAAATAGTCGGTGGTACTGCCGAAGATAATGCTCAGATCTGGAGATCNGTGCTGGCGGGTGATGGTCCTACTGCNGTTCGAGATTTGGTTGCGGCCCAGGCCGGTGCAGGGTTGTACGTNACAGGTCTTGCCGGATCAATTAGGTCGGGTTGTGAGCGTGCGATGGATCTAATCGAGAGTGGCGAGGTGTCTGCGAAGGTNGCNGCTTTTGTGGAATCCACTAGGAAATGAGCTTAGTTAATGTCCTNTGACGAATTTCATGTGCTTGAGACTGGAACAATTCTGGACGAGATAGTGCGCTCTAGGAAGCAAATACTGGAAGTAGAGAAGGGCGAGCTGCCGCTGTCTGCAATTGTTGGTTCTATTGAGGGTGACAAACGTAAACAAGGGATTAAAGTTGATTTTGCCGAGCGACTTCGAACGGGAACAGACCGCACGGCGGGAGGGGCAAAACTTCGTGTGATTGGAGAAGTCAAACGAGCCTCTCCTAGCAAGGGTGTGTTCAATGACAAACTTAACGCGGTTGCTCAGGCTGAGAAGTATGCCGCGGCAGGGTGCGCGGCCGTCAGTGTGCTCACTGAACAAAACTTTTTCAAAGGATCGGCAGGTGACTTGTCAGACATCTATGAACATATGGGACACGATGCTGATCGTCCGGCTCTCCTTAGAAAAGACTTTTTATTCGATCCTTATCAAATATTCGAGTCGCGCTATTTGGGTGCTGACGCAATTTTGCTGATTGTTTCTATCTTGGGAGTGGACTTGCTTAGCCGTCTAATTGAAGTCACTCGAGAATTAGGTATGGAAGCTTTAGTAGAAGTCCATACCGAGGAAGAACTTAGAATTGCCGAATCTGTAGGAGCTCGGGTCATAGGAATTAACAATAGGAATCTCAGTACTTTCTCTGAAGATTTGGGCACCTTCGAAAGGCTCTCGAAGTTATGTTCGTCTCAAGTCGTTCTGGTAGCTGAAAGTGCAATTAGTTCCAGATCGGATGCGGAACGCATGCATAGATCGGGTGCGACAGCACTACTTGTGGGTGAGTCTCTAGTTCGGTCGGGAAATGTGGACGATTTTGCTGGAAGTCTAATGTTGCTGGAGAACTAATATATGGTTCGTGCATCCGCCCCACCTCTAGTTAAAATATGCGGGAATCAGAGCCCTGCTGATATTATTGCAGCTGCTCGCAGTGGAGCGGATTTCGTCGGGATAATTTTCGCGGATTCCCCTAGAAAAGTGACAGTCCAGACGGCTAGGGCGATGGTTAGGGAACTTGGCTCCCCTCTGAATCACCATGAACTTGTTCTTCCACCACCGATGATGCGTGGTGAGGTTCCTACTGATGAGTTGACGGACTGGTGTCGTCAGGGTACCGAAAAGCTCACGACTTACTTAAGCCAGAAACGACCATTGGTTGTAGGGGTATTTGCAAATCAACACCCTGACGAAGTCAATGCTATAACTGAAGAGACTGGGGTCGATTTAGTGCAGTTGTCTGGAACAGAGCCGTGGGATGACTCACTGCTGATAAACCGGCAAATTATAAAAGCTGTTCACGTTGCTGCGCCTACCGATGGACAGGAGTTACTTTCGAATATTCCTTCACAGAGGTCGTTGTTGATCATGCTTGATTCCAAGGATGAAGAACGTTTCGGCGGTACTGGAAAAAAGATCCCATTTGAGACTTCCCGCCAGATCTCTATCGAAATACCGATCATGCTGGCTGGGGGATTGACGCCTGACAATGTCTCTGAGGTGGTAAGGGAAGTGAATCCATGGGCAGTTGACGTATCTAGTGGCACTGAAACTGACGGAAAAAAAGACCACATGAAGGTCGCATCATTTATTGCGGCGGCAAAGTCATTGTGATGAGTTAAGGAGTATTGTTTGTGACAATTGTTAATAACAATAGCAAGCCAGGATATTTTGGTGAATTTGGTGGCCAGTTCGTGCCGGAAACTTTGATGCCAGCCTTGATTCAGCTCGAGCAGGCATATTATGAAGCGCTGAAGGATGAAGAATTTCGGGCAGCACTGGACAAGCTACTCGTTGACTACGTTGGTCGGCCTACGCCGCTGACTTTGGCAGAGAGGCTTTCTGACAAACTTGGTATTTCAATTTATTTGAAGAGGGAAGATTTGTGTCATACCGGAGCCCACAAGATTAATGCCGTTCTTGCTCAGGCCCTGCTTGCGAAACGCATGGGTAAGAGAAGGATCATTGCAGAAACTGGTGCTGGTCAACATGGAGTTGCCACCGCTACAGCGTGCGCTTTGTTGGATCTTGACTGTGTCATATATATGGGTCAAGTAGATATGGATCGACAAGCGTTGAATGTGTTCAAAATGAAGGTACTTGGAGCAGATGTTGTGGGAGTAGATACAGGTTCTCGAACACTTAAAGATGCAACCAGTGAGGCAATACGGGACTGGGTTACTACCGTCAGAGACACTTACTACATTATCGGATCCGCCATCGGCCCTCACCCTTATCCAACAATAGTGAGAGATCTACAAGATGTTATTGGCCGTGAAGCACGTGCTCAGATCATTGAAATCACAGGGGATTTGCCAGGAGTTGTTATGGCTTGTGTAGGAGGTGGCTCGAATGCAATCGGAATGTTTAACGCGTTCAAAGATGATCAGGTGCGACTGATCGGTGTTGAGGCTGCGGGCCGTGGACTGGATAGTGAGCATGCAGCAACACTATCTATGGGCCGACCAGGTGTTTTACACGGGACCCACACGTATTTGCTTCAGGATAAGGATGGTCAGGTAGCACCTGTACATTCAGTTTCTGCTGGTCTCGATTATCCTGGCGTTGGACCGGAGCATGCCTGGCTTAAAATCTCTGAGCGGGCTGAATACTATTCTGCTACTGATCAGGAGGCATTGCACGCTTTTCAGCAGCTATCGGAGTTGGAAGGGATTATTCCGGCCCTTGAACCGTCGCATGCTCTCGCAGCTCTCGATAGGCTGACCACCACGGGTGAAATCTCGACGTCAGAGACAGTGATCGTCAATCTAAGTGGCAGAGGAGATAAGGATATGGAGACGGTTGCACGAGAACTTAAGGTCTAGGCTCATTCCGTTGATTCTGGACTAACTCTCCGATGCGGAACGAACTGAGATATACGGATTCGCTATGGGTGCTTTC
Source organism: Chloroflexota bacterium (assembly GCA_002725365.1). Classification (GTDB taxonomy): domain Bacteria; phylum Chloroflexota; class Dehalococcoidia; order UBA2979; family UBA2979; genus UBA2979. Next base: position 28,530 of record PBOW01000003.1, read on the forward strand.
GGGGACAATTGGGGCTTTGATAGCGGTAGGTGGCATCGCCTTACTTCTGATGGATCGAGTCATTCTCGTAGAAGAGCTGCAAGAATCTTTGCTTTGGGTGGTGTTGCTGACGTGGCAATTAATGACCATAGTTGTTGTGTTCTTAGTTGTTCAACGTAGAGGTGACTTTTCATTACTCTTACGTCTCAATAAATTTCCAGATTTGAACCTGATATTTTTGACTTTGGGAGCAGCTTATATCGTACTGTTTACTTATGGAGCGGTGATTGTTTTCCTAGAGACAATATTCGGTATTGATCTGTCGTTTCTAAAGGAAACAAACTCTATACCAAGTGCAGGATCTGATGGTCGGCCTGTGTTCGCCTGGGTTTTAATAGGCTTAGCAGCGATTATTGGTGCTCCTATATCTGAGGAGCTTCTTTATAGAGGTGTCATCTTTCAATCACTGAGCTCGAAGGTGACACCCCGGTGGGGAGCAGTTATAAGTGCAGGACTTTTCGGTCTGGCTCATCTAAGTATTGGGGCTTTAATCCCAATTTTCTGTATAGGACTGATATTTTCTAGGGCGTTGCACAAATATGAGAATTTGTGGGTACCAATCGGAGCACATATAGGATTTAACAGTGTTGGATACCTTGTAACGTTGTTTTTCGAGCTCTGACGTTGGATCATCCACCGATATATGACATCTCGATCTTTTCATCATTCGTGAATTTGGTAGGACCTGAGGATCTCAATTCTGAATATCTATCGTCGCGTTTTTCCCACAAGGCCAAGATTTTTTCTGATATTTCTCTATGGGTAGAGCCATTTCTAAGTTCATGAGCTAGGTCCAAGCTACTGCCAACTGCAAAGAGGCAAGTATAGATTTTTCCGTCAGCAGATATTCGTGCTCGGGTGCAAGAGCTACAAAAGGGCTGACTGACGGAGGAGATGAAGCCTAACTCACCCTTGCCATCACTGAACTTATATCTACTAGCTACCTCTCCCATGTAGTTCGGAGATACTGCCTCCAATGGATACATTCCCTGAATAGTCTCAAGTAATTGGGAGCTTGCAATCATCTCAGACATTTCCCAGTTATTGGTACTACCTACATCCATGAATTCAATAAAGCGGACGATGTCACCGGATTTACGACAATAATCAACTAAGTCAAGGATGGTGTTTTCATTCCAACCACGTCGAATAACCGTATTTATCTTCACGGGCTGAAATCCGGCTTTTCTTGCAGATTCGAGGCCATCGAGAACCCTATCAAGAGAGATAGACACGTCGCTCATTTTGCTGAAGGTAGTATCGTCAACTGCATCTAGCGACACTGTAAGTCGACCGAGTCCTGCGCGGCGTAGATCCTGCGCTAGCGTGGTAAGCAGGGAACCATTTGTGGTCATAGCGATATCAATCCCGCCAATTGAGTTGATCCCTTGGATAATTTCGAGAAGGTCCATTCTCAGAGTCGGCTCTCCGCCGGTAATTCGAATCTTACTTATCCCAAGAGACCGGAAAATCGTTGCGCTACGTACTACCTCTTCGGATGTAAGAGTGGATTGCTTACTAAGGTATTCATAATTGGCTCCAAAGATTTCCTTAGGCATACAGTATGGACAACGAAAGTTGCACTTATCAGTTACCGATATTCGGAGATCTTTAAGCGGTCGTCCCAATGCATCGAGGCTCTCGAGTGAATCAAGAAATTCGCCGGCGTTTGTGTTCATAGCCTTGAGTGTACATATGTTTGGACCGTAGTGCACGCGGGTGCATCACGGATAGGACTATTGGGAAAGTCAGGTCGATGATATTTGTGGTCTGATCGCTTGTGTTGTCTAGATTAAGAAGTTCCGTGATTGAGTAGTTGTTTTGAAACCATACTATGGATCCTACTACGAGTATTATGAGGGCCGCCAGAGATATTATTTCGATACGTAGTTCCTGCACGTTTCGAGACCGTTTTTTCATGAGACCTATACTGGGGTTTAGATGACTTGGCTTGTTTAGGACATTGGAGATATTATCCGCATGCGTGTTAGGATTGGTCAGGCCCACAGCGGTGGCATAGTTAAAGGTAGCACCGCGCGAGTAAACTCGTGCGGGAAGACGATCCCACTGGCCCTGCTCAATCGATTCAAGAATTTGCGCATTCACAAAAGTNAGCGACTCGATGTCACTTATCGTCATTTTCGACTGTAGTCGGGCNGCCTTCAAGGCCACCGCCGTCTCNTGCGCAAGGGTGAGGAAATGATCTCTGGCAATCAACCGTTTNCTGCGNTCTTCCCCGGAATCCCATGGCCACCAGAAATTGGACTTTGAGGCCCNCANGAATGGCTTTGATCCGCCCTCATGTTCTGTACTCTCGTCAAGGGTGCTTGAATCGTTTNTTNTGTTGTTTTCTNTCATANGAANGGCAATTGCTCATCAGGAAANATTTTGTATCTACTACATGGTAAGTCAATTGTTGACATNTAATGTAAATTATGACNTCNAGTGGGGAAATATAAAGGTGGTNTGGCCAGGNAATTTATTTACTGAGCAGCAATATTGAGTAGTTATTGCGTATGTTTGAAACTAGACTTAAATCATACTGATTATTTTAGGGGAAATGAAATTGACTTACTCTGGACTTAATGTGGCTGTAATTGGAGCGACGGGAGCTGTAGGAGCAGCTTTTCTCTCAATCGCCGAGGAAAGGAAATTCCCGATTGATACTCTGAAGTTACTTGCGTCGGCTCGGTCAGANGGTCGNGAACTGAGATTTAGGGATCAGATTATNAAGGTCCATGAGGTTTCTGAAAAGGAATTAGAGGGGATTGATCTGGTTTTTTGCTCAGCTTCGTCTGAGGTATCTAGAACATGGGGTCCTTGGTGCAGAGAAAATCAGGTGATGATGATCGACGACGGTAGCGCCTTTCGAATGGACGATGATGTTCCCCTAGTAGTGCCTGAAATTAACTCCGAGGATCTCGCTTACCACAACTGGATTGTATCGATTCCGAACTGTACCACTACTCCGTTGGTCATGGCTTTGGATGCGATGCGTCAGGTGAATCCTATTTCTAGGGTCACGGCAACTACTTATCAGGCNGTTTCGGGAACAGGAGCTGCGGCCATTGCGGAGTTGCAAAGCCAAGATATATCTATAGCAAATGGGGATCCTGCACCTCATCCAGAGGCATATCCAGTTCAAATTGCCAGGAATGTTCTGCCTCATGTTGANGATTTNGAGGAAGATGGTTTTACCAAAGAAGAGCTNAAAATGAGAAATGAAACGAGAAAGATTCTTCATGATTATGAGCTACGATTTGCCTCAACATGCGTGCGAGTCCCAGTTCTGTATGGCCATTCGGAGGTGGTTCATGTCGAATTTGAGAATCAGGTATCGATCGAGAGTCTCGGCCAAGCATTGAATGACTATNCGGGAATAATTTTTGATTCTGATTTCACCAGCTATGTAACACCNCTGGAGGCTGAGGGGCGAGANGAAACTTTTGTATCTCGGCTTAGATCTGATCCAAGTGTTGACAANGGTGTCTTATTTTGGTGNGTGACTGATAATTTACGAAAAGGAGCAGCAACCAANGCTCTTCAAATTGCAGAGGCTTTGCTTGAAAGNCNGATTCTGAATATNANTTAGATTATTTAGGGTGTCACATCTGNCTTGATNTGACGTAGAGTTCGTCAGTAGCCGAGAGCATGATCCGCTCNATGGCTGGTGCAAAATCTAGAGCAATCGCAGCCCCGCGNACGACTACATCTTCGGGTGATTCTGCTATATAGCATGCGACTTGGAGCATNTCTCGTAGANATATNCCTAGGCCTNGTAAGTTNGCTGAGCCACCAGTAATTAGAATGCCGCGTTCAGCAATATCCGAGGAGAGTTCCGGCTCTGTTTGTTCGAGAACACCTCTGATTAGNTNGACTATCTGTNAGAGTGGTTCCTTTAATGCTNTAGCTATNTCATTAGAGTCAATCGTTACAANCCGTGGCTGCCCGGTGAGGTGTTTTCCACGAACGCGAATTTTTTCGGGATCATCCACCGTAATTGCGGAACCAATTTGTATCTTTATTTGCTCGGCCGTTCTTTCACCGATTATTAGTTCGTGCCTGGAAGAGAGATATNTTTGGATTGCCTGATCTAATTTGTCTCCACCGACNCTAATAGATCCTTTTGCCACCATACCAAACATGGATATCACGGCTGCTTCAGCTCGTCCCCCGCCAATGTCAACAACCATAGCTCCATCAGCCGATCCAATCGGAACCTCTGCTCCGATTGCTGCAGCTAGTGGTTCTGGAATAATGTGAGTAGGTTGCCTGGCGCCAGCGGCCTCCGAAGCATCCCGGACGCTGTCTCGATGGACTGGCGTGATGCCGACAGGAGCACAGATCATGGTTTCAGGCTTAACTATCGTTTTACCGACCGTCTTTCTAAGACAGTGTTGGAGCAGCGCCTGAGTGATCAGGTAATCTGCGATCGCTCCGTCCTTCATTGGTCGCACGACCAAAATAGTTTCGGGTGCTCGTCCGATCATTGACTGAGCTTCTTCGCCCACCGCGACAACAATATTGTCCTTCCTGCTTATGGCCACTACCGTGGGTTGCTCGTAAATGATTTCACCGGAAGGGTCAGCTACTTTTGTAGTAGACGTGCCTAGGTCGATACCAATTTTTGTTCCGAAGAGATTGTTCAACTTGATCATTTTTTGCGATGCCTCTAACAACAAGCTACACGAAGCATACCTCTTTGAACACTCTATAGAACGCACACCTAGGTACAATCAATGCAATCAATGTAGGTAGAGAAAATATCACGATATGAGAAATAGTATTGCTCTTGCAACATTCATAGTTGCATTCGGGTTTATTCTCTCGCGTTTCCTTGGTGTGATCAGGCAAGTAGTGATAACGAGCGCGTTTGGTATGGAGAACGCGGAACTCGCCGCATTTTTTGTCGCNTTTCGTATTCCAGACCTACTGTTCCAACTGCTNGCTGGCGCTACATTGTCATCGGCTCTGATTCCGGTCTTNTCCAAGACGTGGACTACTGAGGGCAGCTCTGCAGCATGGAGACTNGCCTCCAGCATCCTTAATATTTTGTTCTTTGTGACTTTGGTTATGAGTATTTTGTGTTTTGTATTCACACCAGCATTGATTCCAGTAATCGCGCCTGGATTAGAGGATATGGGCGTCAAAGACATCTGTGTGCGACTCACGCGAATTATGTTGATCACCCCGATTATTTTTTGTATATCTGGCATTACTACNGGAATACTCAACGGCAGGGAACATTTTTTGATGCCAGCGATAGCTCCGTGCGTCTACAACCTAGGAATAATTGCTGCTGGTATATTCCTAGTGGATCGGTATGGTGTTGAAAGTCTAAGTTACGGGGTTATTGCAGGTGCTTCTCTTCACTTGGCTGTGCAAATTCCTGCCTTGTTTAGGAAAGGTTTCAGATGGTCACCTGATTTAAGGTTTAATGATCTAGGTGTGCGTAAAATTTTTTCGTTGGCCGGTCCACGGATGATCGGACTGGCCGCAACTCAAATAAATACATTAGTTATCATTCTTTTTGCTTCGCTGATTTCAGTAGAGGCGATAAATGTAATTACCATAAGCATCATGGTGATGATGTTGCCGGTGGGTATAGCGGGGATGTCACTCGGTACGGTTTTTTTTCCAGCCTTGGTTGCGCGCGTCTCGGCGGGTGAGGTAGCAGAGTATCGGAGTGATTTATTCCTAGCTGTTAGAGCGACTCTCTGGATCGCGAGTCCTTTGTGCCTAGGGTTGTTCCTTCTATCAGATGGTATTGTCGAACTAATATTTGAATATGGNGCGTTTGATAGTTACGCCACAAAAACTGTTGCGCAAGTGGTGCAGATTCTAGCCTTGGCTGGATTTTCATACTCGCTGGTTGAGATATTAAGTCGAGGCTTTTATGCATTGTCCGATACAAAGACNCCGGTTTTTGTAGCTGTTCTGTCGATGTGTGCCAATTTGTTTCTGGCGAGTCTGGTTATTGGACTTTGGGGCGGAGACGTCGAATCACTTGTCTGGGTGATTGTCACATCGGCTATGTTCGAATTTGTTATTTTGGCTGTCTTACTGCAGCGTCGTGCAAAATTTCTGCAACCTCGATACTTTGCGATGCCTGCAATGGGGATTATCTTCGGCCTGATTGCGTTGGGGATATCCGTATCTNCGGTCGAAAGCNTGCTTTCAGAAATAGTCCTAACTNTAAAGATACCCTCTCTAGTAGTAATTGGAGGGATGATCTATACCTTGGTCACCTNTGTTTTTGATGCCGATCTTCGCCGCAGAATGCTATATCAAGTGTTTAGGTCAATACCAGGTGCAGGGAAGTTTTCTAGAAAGAGTTGAATTTCCTTACGTACGATTTTCAGCTCGATTTCATTCTGGATATTATTTAAGGCTCGGGTAATCCACTCTGCGATCAAGGACATATGGTTTTCTTTCAGGCCGCGAGAAGTTATCGCAGGCGTGCCGAGACGTATTCCGCCACCCTCACGGACGGGTTTATCGTCGAATGGAATGGAGTTGAAGTTTGTCACTATACCGGCTTTCTCGAGGGCATCAG
>PBOW01000004.1 GCA_002725365.1 Chloroflexota bacterium
ATCGTGCCATTCGGCAGGCAATTGCTCCAAGGGATAATTGTTGAGGCGCCACTTGATACCCCTGGTTTCGATCCTGACCAAGTTAGGCCTATCAGTGGGACTGACGAGACTGATTTCCGCCTTGCAGTTGAGCAGATAGATCTAGCTAAGTGGATGGCTAATTATTATTTCACTCCACTATGGAGTGTCCTCAAGTTATTTTTTCCTGCGAGTCTCTTACGATCACCGGTGAAATTTTATCTAATTTCATCGGACTCTGAAGATGTGGTTCATCCTAATCAGATCGCCATATCAAGTGACCAACAGTTGATTCTCGATCAGTTGGAAAAAGAACGGTCAGTGGAAGAGAGACTANTTGTTGACCGCATGTCACAGATCATGCCACGCTCTCGCTTATCAGTCGCGCTTCGAACACTTGTCAAATTGAAGCTTATCAACGAACGCTTCGAGCTTGGACTGGCTGCTGGCAAACCTAGGATCGAAAATATGTTCCAGTTAACAGCGGAGGCNTTGCAGAAGCACGTGGGAGTTGTTGATTTTGTGAAACTTAGTCGCACGGTTGACGCAAAACTTCTTCGTCTTGTANTCGCGGAAGGAAGTGTAANCGTTGACGTGATTANGGGTCGNGGCCATAACTGGAAACGAACAGCGGACAAACTATTGACTCAAGGCATACTAGGAATAGAAAATCAGAAAATATCAGTGCGCTTGAACAATGCCGAACTCAATANNTATCTCGAATCGACCGCAATGACCNGATTGGAAAGAGAGTCANTGCAGATACTTAAAGCCGCTANNGAGTTGCATTCACAGTCGGGCTTGAGAACTTTCACACGAGATCACNTTAAGAGATGGGGGATCGAGGGTAAAAGCATTGGTAGAGCCCTCGAACTCTTGCNTACAAAAGGCCTTGTAGAAAAAATTCAAGTTCTTAAGGAGCGGAGTCCGCTNGAACCNTATGTGATTTCACAGACTCCAGCGAAGACACTCGTTGAGCAACAGCAGTCTGCGGTGGATACCATAATAGAATCACTTGAGTCAGATTCCGGACAGCAATTTTTGTTNCATGGTGTNACNGGCAGTGGCAAAACGGAAGTATATATCGAATGNATACGTCATATCAAANNTCTGGGTAAAAAGGCCCTTCTGATGGTNCCAGAGATCGCACTCACTCCTCAGATGATTAGAAGGATTGCGGAGCAATTTCCCGGTGAAGTAGGTGTGATGCACTCTAGCCTGTCGCGAGGCGAAATATTTGATGAGTGGCATGCGATAAAGCGAGGAGATTACCTAGTTGTTATCGGTTCTCGTTCGAGTATNTTTGTACCTCAAAAAGATATTGGNCTGATCATTCTGGATGAATCTCACGATANNTCNTACAAACAAAGTCAGCAGGAGCCACGATATGATGCTCGGACTGTNGCTAGCCAAATGAATCAACTGTATGGTTGCACCATCGTCTATGGGTCCGCCACGCCAGATCCGGAAAACTACCAGCTGAGTAATCTTGGAGAGATTTTCAAAATTAGCATGGATGAACAGGTCAGNGTGGTGGCCCAGTCCGANGGAAGTCGAATTCCATGGGCTAGGCGNCCACTTAGCGATATAGAATTGGTCGATATGCGTCGCGAGACTGGGTTGATATCCCGTCGCCTGAGTGAACTAATCATCGAAGCATTAGATCGTAACGAGCAGATACTTTTGCTCGTGAATCGAAGAGGCTTNGCTCCCTTTTTAATTTGTGACGACGGGTGTACACCCANGTGCAAGCGTTGTGACTTGGTNCTCTCATTACATAGTGANCGNGAACCAACCCAGTTAGTGTGTCATTTTTGCGGAGCATCTCAAATTTACGATGGGATTTGTAATACCACTAATTGCGAGCGAAGACTGCATCCAATAGGTGCAGGAACGNAACGGGTAGAGGNTTTGATTAATAAACAGTTTCCAAACGCTCGTGTGGCGAGATGGGATTCGGATGCGGTTAATGGAGCAAAAAAACATCTCGAATTGGTTGAGAGACTGGAGCGACAAGAAATAGATATTCTCGTTGGAACCCAAATGATTTCTAAAGGTCTTGACTTGCCTTTCCTGACGCTCGTCGGAGTTGTCTCGCTAGAAGGTTTATCGGGTGGTCAAGATTTTCGNTCGAACCAACGAATTTTTTCCCTACTGACGCAAGTTAAAGGTCGGGCCGGGCGAGCTGACCTCCCAGGAAAAATGATTGTACAAGGCTACGAGCTCGATAANGAATTAGTCAGAGCGTTTATCAACGATGATCCACAAGCCTATATGGATAAAGAGATTTCCTGGAGACGGACCTACGGGTATCCGCCATTTCGCCGGATCGCGAGACTTGGAATCAGGCACAGAAACCGACTTTATATTGAACAGGAATCAGTGAGNCTGGCATCTTCGATATCATCAGTGGCTGTAANCTTCCCAGACTCTGATGTCAGGGGGCCATTTATTCCAACAATATCTAAAGTCAAAGGAATGTTCAGACGAGAGATCTTAATATTTTCACCTGATCCGAATCNNATATTAAACGANTTTGGACCACTTCCAGCNGGTTGGGTCATAGATATCGANCCGATTGANTTCTATTAGCTCCAGAAAGCTGCAGAAAAGAGTGGAACATGCGATGCTATCAGCTATGAGCAGAAGACCTATCCGCTATCTTGGAGATTCGATATTACGGCAGCCTGCCAGACGAGTCCGACAAATTGATGGAAGTATCCAAAACCTTATTCAGGATATGATCGAGTCAATGTATGAGGCACACGGCGTTGGGTTGGCGGCACCTCAAATTGGTATTCCGTTGCGTGTTGTCGTCTTTGGNATGCCGGATGAACCTGCTTTTGCGGTAGTCAATCCGGAGATTACGAAAACTGAAGGAATCCGAANAATCATGGAGGGATGCTTATCTGTCCCTGGCTATTCAGCCCCGGTGGAGCGTTCCGAATCAGTAACACTCCGAGGATTGTCCGCNNTAGGTGAACGGATATCGATTACAGAAACAAACACTTTGTTAGCCCAGGCTTTCNAGCATGAGACAGATCATGTAAATGGACTTTTGTATGTTGATCATGTCGATGAAGGTTCNGCTATTACTTATTCTCCACCACGCCCAGAAAATGAAAATGTTGAAGCCGACGAGCATGGTTCCGGNTAGTGTGTCGCCCTGTCACGTGGTGCGATAAGCTAATGGGACATTACTAGATATATGTATATATTGAATTGAGAGAGGACTAGTCTTGGAATCACTCCTTTTACCCATAGCTCTTGCGGGTGCCTTTTATTTTATTTTGCTCCGACCGATGCTGAATCAACAAAAGAAAAGGAAAGAGACGCTTTCAAGTCTGAAAATTGGGGACGAAGTATTGACTAATGCNGGATTTTTTGCNGTCGTAACNGATATTGATACCCCCAGTGACGGTCCNATGCGTTTNCANCTTGAGTTAACGGAGGATGTAGTGGTGGAAGCCACTTCGGATTCGGTCTCGTCGATAATTGCTGAGAAAAATGAAGAACAAGAAGAACAAGAAGAACAAGAAGAACAAGAAGAACAAGAACAATCCACCCACATAAAAGAGCAGGACTGACGGCAGTGCCGCTANTGGGCAAAGAGATTGGTAATTTCGAACATGGACTGTCTTTCGAAGAGGATAACAGTGCTGACATGTGCACTGGAGTAAGGAATCCTTTGNCATGCGTAATCTAATAGCACTCTCGTCAATATTTTTGTTAGCGGCTGTCTCTCTGTTGATTCTATGGCCAAGTGAGCCTGACAAATACTTCGGCGATGTACCTGTCCTGAGTTCTCTACCAGGAGGTAACGGTCTTCAAATTGGAGATTTTGAACGGCGTGATATGCGTCTTGGACTTGATTTGCAGGGTGGAACTAGACTTTTACTTCAAGCTGAAGTCCCACAAAATTTCGATGGGGATCTTACCGAGGCTTTGGATGGGACAATCAGCGTCCTTCGAAAACGAGTGGATGCGTCAGGCCTGTCCGAATCTGAGATTACTCGACAAGGAGCCTCTAATATTGCTGTCCAAATGCCCGGATTGTCCCCCGAGCAGGCTCGTTCACTAGTGGGTCGGACTGCTCAGCTTCGTTTTTGTGAACCGGCAGAAACCGCCCCAGTGAAGGGGACTCCTTGTGATTCAGAAGGCCTGTGGTACGAGGCAACTGGGACATTAGGTGATGAAGTTAAAGGTCTTACTGGGGCGTATCTTCTACCCAATAGCTACGTAGCATTCAATGAAATTGGAGAGTCGCAAATTGCTTTCGAATTCAATAGTGATGGTGCCGAGTTGTTTGAACAAATCACATCTCGAGCTGTAGCGAATCGTGGCAAATTCGTCGGGAGTGATCAGATCGCTATTTTTCTGGATGATGAACTTCTTTCAGCACCTAGAGTACAGGCAGTAATTCGCTCGAATGGTGTAATTACCGGGCAAGACCTCGCGGAAGCTCGTGAATTAGTCATCCAACTGAATGCTGGGGCCTTACCTCTGTCATTGACCGTGCTACAGGAACAATCAGTTGACGCAACCTTAGGGCAAGACTCTGTGGAGAAATCTCTCACTGCTGGATTTATAGGACTAGTACTGGTGGCTGTTTTTATGATTCTTTACTATCAATTCCCGGGTTTAATAGCAGTCCTTGCCCTCACAATTTATACACTAATTACTCTTGCAATCTTTAAACTTTTGCCAGTAACTTTGACTCTTGCCGGAATCGGCGGATTCATACTTAGTGTTGGGATGGCAGTTGACGCAAACATTCTGATTTTCGAGCGAATCAAAGAAGAACTGCGCTCGGGCCGCTCGGTGGACATGTCTGTAAATTCTGGTTTTGCACGAGCTTGGTCATCCATCCGGGATTCGAACATTACTACGTTAATCACATGTTTCATACTCTATCTCTTAGGCAGTGGAATTCAATTACCTGGGGTCGGCGCGTTTAGTGCACCACTAGTTCAAGGCTTTGCACTGACACTTGGGATAGGCGTAATCGTGTCAATGTTCTCTTCGATTGTAGTTAGTCGCGCATTCATACGAGTGTTTGCAAATCTAAAATCGTCCCGTAAATGGATCGATTTCGGAAGTATCTCGAGAGGAGTAAGGTAGTCTCATATAGCTACCTAGATTTGTTCATGAATCCAGAATCCAATTCTTCAGATACTTCAAAGCTTGACTTGGTGAAACCACGTAAGTGGTGGTTTCTACTTTCTGGTTTACTGATGATACTTTCAGTTATTTTTCTCATCAGGCCAGGGCTGGTGCCAGGAATTGAGTTTAGTTCAGGAACTACGATGCTTATACAATTTTCGGCTGACACAAAAGTGGATCAGGCGCAGGTTAGGGAAGTGTTCACTCGATTGGATCATCCGGAAGCTCGGATACAGTCGACGGGTGTCAATCAATATTTAATCAAAACGGATCAATTCGAGATACCCGACGGCGCTTTCACTGAAGTAGTGCCAGAATCGGACTATAGCCAGAAAGATATTGCAGAACCAGCGTTGCTACAGGTGGTTGGTAAATTGACCACGGGCAAGGAATCTAGCGATGCGGGCGAGATTTTTGTCCGATCGACTATCGCCGGCGATGCGTGCAATCTTTATGCGGTCAGGGCTGAGGTCCCCACGAATCGTGAATTAGATGTGTATGAACTTGTTGATTGTCCTAACGGTAGGAATTATCTGGTGGGTGTTGACGGTGCAACCGGATGGGTAACTGAATCTGATATTCGAGAGTATGTCCCGAATTCAGCTCCGGTAGAACCAACTACCAGTAGTGAACTTGAATTAGGTGAGAAAGCCAAGGTTGAATCAGAAATAGAAGCGAGTATAGGGTCGTTCGAATTACTAGAATTCTCGAGCGTTTCTCCGGTGGTTTCGGATGCCGCAGTGCGTAACGCTGCACTGGCAGTAATCATCGCTGCATTATTCATAATGGGTTATGTTCGGTTTGCGTTTTCAACACTCGAGAAACCTTGGCGTTATGCGATTTGCGCGATCATTGCTCTATTCCATGACACGTTAATTGTGCTTGGTTTTTTTGCTGTCCTTGGTCCGATACTGGGTCTGGAGGTGAACTTGATGTTCATAACTGGGGTATTAACAGCGATAGGGTTTTCGGTGCATGACTCTATTGTTGTGTTCGATCGGATACGGGAAAACATCACATTTTCGCCCCGCAACTCTTTAGCTGAAAATGTGAATCTGGCACTCACTCAGACTCTTGCAAGATCGTTGAACACTTCAGTTACTCTCTTACTTCCGATAGGCGCTCTACTCCTACTTGGCGGTGACACGATCAGGTCTTTTTTGATGTCAATTTTCATTGGTGTAATTGTAGGTACGTATTCTTCGATAGGTTTGGCTGCACAACTACTGGTCTCTTGGGAGGTCGGAGATTTTGCGCGCTGGTTGCGTATTAGGAGAAACGGCAGAGATATGGCATAGAATCTTTTGGACAAATACGTTGGATTCCTTAGTAGTAACAAGAAATATTTGACTATGGTGTCCTTGCTATTGGCAGTTCTAATTGGGTTAGCTATGGCGACTCAGTGGTCAATACTCGGGTCACTTGGGAGAGAGAGAGGCTCTCTCCAGATTGCCTGGTTTTCAGGATTAACGACTCTGTCAGTACTGGGTTTATTAGTGGTAGCAAGCCGAGTGTTTAGTGGGGCCGACTACAGCGCATTTAATTCCATCGTTCGATATGAATGGCTAATCATTATTACCCTAGTCGGAAGTATAGGTCTCGTGGCAGTAGCCAATAATTTACCGTGGTGGTCTTTTTGTTCTGGTCTGTTTGGCCTCGCGCTCATCGTAGGTGCGGCTTACCTAGTTCCTCGAATTGGGGTCGCCGAATTTTTCGTCGCGGTCACCTTAGGGTCTGCTATAGGTGGTGTAATACTCGATCACATAGGCGCTTTCGGAAATCCGACCACTTTGTTTTCGCCTCTCCGAATACTTGGTCTACTAGCAATAATGTTAGGAGTGCTTTTGGTCAGAATTGGCAACTTCTGGCAGGAGTAGTGTGGCAATTAGATTCCACGAAGTGTTCTCCCTCGTTCGGTAATTTTTCGACCATCACCAATCCGAGCAGTCAATCCTTCTTTGTCCATAGTTTCTAGTAGTGCCTGAGTAATTCTTCTGTTAGTGCTCAAAGCATCTCTGATGACACCGAGCGACGAATCATTAGATTTTTCAAGCAGTTCAAGGACAGTGTCTCGCGCTGATTCGTAATTTCCAAACTCGAAAATTACACCGTCTCCTAGATTTTTAACTATCCGTTCGCGCTCTAAATACTGAGTGAGCTCCGGGTCTATATCGGTTCGGTTAGGTGCATATCCAGCTGACTTCAGAGAATCTACGAAGTCTGCTACGGTGGTTTTTTGTGAGTCGCTTAATTGCGGCACCCAACTCGATCGAGTCACCACGTCAGAGTTTGCCTTGATGTCATACTTTTCAAGGAGTTGTAGTATCAAGCTATAAATCCCCGCATCTAAGCTGAGGTTTGCTCTCAGTTCTTCACGAGGTATCCCTGCCCTCAAAGGCCAAACCTCAAGGTGTTGGTCAATTAGGTGCCCGATATATTCTTTAGTAGATTCCAACCAATCACTTGTGATGTATACGGCATTAGCATCCGATGTTTTGAGCTCTAAAACGCTCTTGCTCTCGATCAGATTGCCCAGAGTAGAGTCGATCTTTGTAGATGATTCAGTCAACAGCTCAACAATTCCAGATAGTGGGGTCGGTTGTATTTGACGGATAGTAGTCAATAGTTTTGATTCAAAACTGCCGCTGGATAGTGCAGATAGAGTTTCAATAATTGATTTGTCGGATCTTCGATGACGAGCCGGGTTGATCGACAGGATTTTACCTCCTCCAATTGTCTGATCAGAGACACGTATTATGTATAGCTCACCTTCAGCTGTAGCCAGCGGTTCAGATAGTAGTATCTGAACAAATTCTGGTTCATGGTTTTCGGTAGTATCCGTTCCAACTAGTCTTACGCGCCCTTGAATTTCAGCGGCGCCACAATGTACGTGTACCTTTTGATTATGTTTCAAAGGCGCTTTGCCGAGTAAATTTATCGTGGCGTCAAATGAAGATGTCTTTTGTACGGTGCCAGGCCGTGAGAGGACCATGCCTCTTGAGACGTCATCTACGGAGACTCCAGTGAGGTTTACCGCTACTCTACTTCCGGGCAGCGCCTTGTCTAAATCGCTCCCGTGCGTTTGCACGCCTCGGACTCTAACTGTCTGCCCAATGGGCGAAAGCTCAAGCATATCTCCCACCGCTATGGGTCCATCGAGTAATGTACCAGTGACAACAGTGCCGAATCCTGACATCGTGAAGCACCGATCCACTGATAGCCGCGGGCGATCAATGTTCCTAGGGGGCGGTAGATTATTGCAGAGTCGATCAATTTCAGTCAGCAGTTCATCAAATCCATCTCCAGTGGCCGCCGACGTAGTTAGAATAGGCGCAGTATTCAAGCCGGTTTCACTTAGTACTCCACGAATTTCATCAGTGATTAGGTCCAGCCAGTCAGAGTCAACAAGATCTGATTTGGTGAGTACCACTAATCCCTTATCTATATTCATTAACCTGAGGATTGAGAGATGTTCCAGTGTCTGAGGCATTATTCCTTCATCAGCAGCAATGACAAGGAGGACCGCATCTATCCCACCAATTCCGGCTAGCATGTGTCGTACGAACCTGATGTGACCCGGTACATCGATCAGTGAAATTTCGGTGCCTGAGGGCAGCTCGAGCCATCCAAATCCCAACTCGATTGTTAGGCCTCTCTCTTGCTCTTGTTGTAGCCTGTCAGGATGAACTCCGGTCAGACGCTCGATCAGCGCACTCTTGCCATGATCAACGTGGCCGGCTGTTCCAATTACAAACATTGCGGTGTTACCCCCGGTACTTATTGTTCAATATGTCTCACTGATTCAAGAGTTTCTCCCTTACAAGCGGGGCAACGATCAGGTGCCTCGAGTCTGGGGATTTCAGTGCGCTGCGTGGAGATCGCAGCCCATATGTCGTCTCTAAGTTGATCATTAACCGGACTTGTCCCACGTGTCCCTCTGATGTTCGGCCTCATCTCAGCTAGCTTTCGTCTCGCTACCTCTTTGGGAGACATAGGTCCCGGTTTCCGGACCACGACTTCCCGGCCACACTCGGTACATCGGAAAATTTCTAACACATCAAGGCTCGTCTCAACTGACTACCTCTCTATCAGGAATTAAATCTATGAAAACTTCATTGGAAAGTAGTAGCCCCCGAGCAGAAAGCTTCACCGAATTTCCCTCCAGTTCAATAAGACCATTATCGGCATGTTTTGAAAACTGTTTAGCAAAATATGCGCTAGGCCTTACTCCGTGTCGCGTCTCGAATTCATCTTCATTGACCCCCTGCAAGAGTCGTAAGCCAAGAATGATCGCGTCGGATATCAAAGTCTCACGGTCTGGAGTCTCACCTCCTGCAATTTGTCTCATTGTCGCGCGACCGTTGTTATCTCTCTCCAGTTTTGTTTCAATTACTTGTTCAATATAACGGTTTGGGGCATCCGTATTCCCGAATCGTTGGCCGGCGAAGAACGAGTGCGCACCCGCACCAATTCCGAGGTAAGGTGCAGCGTTCCAGTAGACAATATTGTGCTGACATTCCTTGCCAGGTTTGGACCAATTGGAGATTTCGTACTGTACATATCCATTTTCTTTTAGGTAGTCCTGAGTCCATTCATATTGTTCAGCAGCCATATCTGGATCGGGTTCAGGCGTGAAGCCCTTCTGAACTTGATAGTAGAGGGCGGTTCCTGGCTCCACCGTCAGCGCGTAGCATGAGAGATGTTCCGTGCCCAAGCTGACAATTGTCCTTACACTTTGCTGCCACGTTTCAAGCGTCTGATCGGGCAACCCGAACATCAGATCGAGGTTAATGTTGTCAAACCCTGCGGCCCTCGCGTCCGCGACAGCATCTAGTACCCTTTCAGGGGAATGGTCACGTTCCAGCAGTAGCAGTTCCTCTTCATTCATACTTTGGACACCCATTGATAGCCGATTTATCCCCAACTCACGGAGTCCAGTTAGGTGTTCGAGAGTGAGTTCAGTTGGATTTGCTTCAAGTGAGCACTCGACTGTCTCCATAAGTTGGTAATTAGCGTGGACAGACCGGAGAATTTCCTTAATATCTTCGAGGTCGGTAAGGGACGGCGTGCCTCCCCCGAAAAAAATGGTCCGAAGAGCGTAGGACTTAGCAGCGGCACTCCATAACTCGATTTCGGACAATAATGCCGGAGTATATTCAGGCACCAGATGATCAAGGCCCTCATACGAATTGAAATCGCAGTAGCCGCATTTTGATGAACAAAACGGAATATGCAGATACAGTGACAGGGGATCAAAATCGGAATTGGCCATGTCGATAGTATCGCACGGCTTCTCTATTATGAACTTTCAAACAAGATGTTTTTTGCTGAATGACTCAGTTGCACGAGGCAGAATACTTGCATGAAGAGAGAGAACTTATCCTATGACTCAAATTACAGAAATTCGCTCCCGTACGCTTCGCATTCCACTCGATAACCCCACGTCCTTTTCAAATCGGACGGTATATTTTAGGGATCATCCTATTGTTGAGATCGAGTGCGATGATGGTCACACAGGTGTTGGCTTCTGTTACGCGGGTAATTCAAACGGGGCATTGGTGACGCAGGCAATTAGAGAGCTGCTCGCTCCAGTTATTCTTGGAGAGGATCCATTTCGGGTTGAAGGACTCTGGAAAGATATGTATCAGGAGGCCCTGCTGCATGGCCGTGCAGGTGCTGTGGTCCGGGCGATCTCAGCAATTGATATTGCTCTCTGGGACCATAATGCAAAGTCTGTAGAACTTCCTCTTTGGAAGTTGCTCGGAGGATTCTACAAGGATGTTGTGCCGGCCTATGCATCCGGTGGATACTATCTGGACGGCAAATCTTATGACGGACTCGCTCAGGAACTGACGAGTTATGTTGATCAAGGTTTCAAGGCAGTCAAGATAAAGGTTGGACGTCTGTCTATATCAGAAGAGGCCGAGCGAATGCGTGTGGCGAGAGCCGCGATTGGTGATGACGTTGCCTTAATGCTCGACGCAAATAATGCATTCCAAAATCTTGAAACTGCGCTTCAATACATGAGACGGGCATATGAGCCTTACGATCCATATTGGATGGAAGAGCCGTTTTCCCCGGATGAAATTGACATGCACGGGGAGCTTGCCAGCAGGACACATGTTCCCATCGCAACAGGCGAAATCGAGGCAGGCCGATGGCGTTTCAAGGAATTACTTGATAAGAAAGCTGCGATGATTATCCAGCCCGATGCGGCCGTATTGGGTGGAGTCACTGAGTTCCGACGGATTGCAGCAACGGCTGGTTCATATGGGATTTCAGTAGCACCCCATTGGTTCCACGATCTGCACTTGCACTTAGTTGCGGGATTACCAAACGGTACATTTGTCGAATTCTTTCCGGACGATCAAGTATTGTCATTTCGAAGGGTGATCGATCATCAGACCGAAGTCAGGGACGGGTCCCTAGTATTGCCGGATCGTCCTGGTATTGGATTTGGATTCAGATCTGAAGCCCTCGAACAATATGGTCTCGATGACTGGGAGTCTGTTCGGGCATAGCTCTGGTCAATTTGCTTGGGCAAGCAGACTCCGACCAATCACCTTGAGTTCGAGTATTGGTTTTGTCCCTTCGAAAATAGGTAGCACGAGAGCATCTACGACGTATCGTGAGGAAGCATCCTCTTCCGAATAACCCCAACCTCCATGCAGAAGTTGGGCTTCGCGAGTGACTTCCCCAGCTACGTCACACGACAGCAATTTAGCCATTGATGGCTCCACGGCTCTGGTGTCGAATACCCGTGCAGCCGCATAGGTGATATGGCGTGATGCAGCCAACCGAATGGCCATTCTCCCAATCATATATTGGGTGAGTTGATAATCTGCAAGTGTTTGTCCAAACTGAGTTCGTTGACTAACGTACTGGCACACTTTTTCTATTGCCGCCTGTATAAGCCCACAGGCCCGGCCGCCCGTTTGAATTCGTCCGGCAGCGAATCCGCCCATCTGCAGATAGAATCCCCTGTCGACGCCGGTATCCTCTCCCACGAGGCAGTCATGGGGCACCCAGAAATCGTCGATACCTATATTGAAGGAATGCATCCCTCTATATCCCAACGTCGGGTTGGCAGTTGCCTCCATGACACCGCCTTCTGGCTGTTCATACTTCCAGCTGTGTTCGTAAAATGGGTCTTTTTTAACCATGAATAGTGAAAGACCCTTGCTGCCCAGCTGACTGTCAGGATTAGTCCTGGCAAGTAAGGCCAATGTGGTCGCACGGCCGGAAAAGGTACTCCAGGCTTTGGCCCCATTTATGCGCCAGCCTCGTTGTCCTTCGTATTCGGCTGGTTCAGCTCGAGTTTGTAGGCTGGCAACGTCTGAGCCAGTATCGGGTTCTGTTACTGCCACGGCAATTAGTTCTTCACCAGCCGCAATTTTTGGGAGCCATGATTGTTTTTGTTCTTCAGTTCCTCCAGCGAGTAACGCTTTTGCCAGAATTTCTGGGCGGGTAGCTAAAGAGCCAGCTGCCGCAAGGGATGCTGCAGAGAGCTCTTCAGTGATAATAATCATTGGCAAGTCACCCATGCCTGTTCCGCCGTACTCCTCTGGAATAGAGGAGCCAAAGAATCCCTGGGCAGAAAATTTCGAAAGCAGATCGTCCGGTACGAGTAAATCATTGCGATGGATTTCCTGAGCCAGAGGTGCGACTTCATTTTTTGCAAAATCACGTGCAGCGTCTCGGGTGAGTGTGGCTACTTCGTCTTCTAGTTCCACGTTATTCACACCACCAGTCTCAATGACTTCTCGACCGACCTTACGGATAATTTCTTCGTTCAGTCCAGACCGAATTAATTGTCGCAACGAGTCGGAGTTAATCTCACTGAGGTCCGATTCAGATAGACCAAAGTCATCCCAGGCCGATTCAACTTGGTTCCGCAATTTTTGAAGCACTTCGGCTGCGTAGCACATGGCCATTATGGCCGATCGTTCATCCAGATTATTTCGGTCATTGCTTCGTTCGACATATGCCGTCAGTTCTTGGGCAGCCTTTATTTCAGTAGCAAGATATGCCACTCGCTCAGTATGTACCTGATGTTCGTCAATGAGTTTCCCGCCGTCTGTTACGTTTGCAGCATGTTGGATAATTTTATCGACGAGTTCCTGCCCAGCATCCACCAGTGTGCGAGCTGAGGTAACGGGATTTGTTGAGACTGTGGTCATGTGAACTCCCCTATATATTATTATCCGCTGTTTTTGGAATAAGCACCGTGTAATCGAGATCAAGTACTACCTCAGGGCTATACCGTTCCCGTCCTTTGTCATCCGTGAACTTCAGGTCCACTTTTTCAGTAAACGGGTCGATATTTTTGGTTGCGACGAGCCTGAGCCTCAGTGCTCCTGCATCGTCACGGTCAAGTTCGATGGAATCTAGTACATCAGTCCAGGCATAGATGGTGTCACCAGCTAGTGTTGGGCTGGAATGGGTCCCGCCGTTGAAAGCCAGTATGCGAATCACATTTTCCAGACCGTTAAATGACAGGGCCCGGGCGACCGAAATGACATGACCTCCGTATGCCACTCTGGTCCCAAATCTTGAATTTTTCAAGGCATGTGCGTTGAAATGTGCCCGTGCAGTGTTCTGATACAGACGAGCGGCCATCTGATGTTCTGCTTCCTCGATCGCAACACCCTCAATATGGTGGATTCGCTCGCCAACTTGATAATCCTCCCAGAACCAATTCCCACCCGTCACGCTGGTATCAAATGTATCGAGGTTCAGCTCTTCTGGGACGTACAAATCGGACAGTGAAACGGATTCCGGAGTGGTAGGAGTTATGGACTCTTCTGATATCTGATTGTGATCAGATTTGTTGACGAGTACCCAGCGGATAAGCGTTAGCACTTCCTCATTATTCTGGTTCAACCCGACAGTGCGGACCCAGATGATACCTGTATCGCCGCCACTTGACTCTCTTCTGCCTATCACCTCACTTCGAGCATGAATTGTATCCCCGATGTACGCAGGTTTTCCGAAACGGACATCGGCATAGCCTAAGTTAGCCACCGCATTCAGTGATATATCAGGGACAGACTTGCCGAACACGATATGGAATAACAGCAGGTCATTCACCGGCTCTCTTTTCAAGCCAAGGCTTTGGGCAAATGTTGCGTCGCAGAAGAGTGGATACCGAGATGCGGTCAAAGAAAGATAGAGCGAAGCATCACCTTCAGTGATAGTCCGTGGTGTTGGGTGAACTAAGACTCTCCCCATTGTGAGGTCTTCATAATAGTTACCAACCGATGCTTTATTCATGAATCCCACCTGGATCAATTGTATGCTTCCTTGGCCTATGGGTCCCGATCGCACTAGCATGACTAAATGACTGCGCGTCCAAGACTCTCAACAGGCGGGATATACAGAGGCTGGTTTGTGGTGGCTGCCTCAGGNGCGACTACTGCAACGGCCGCGGCTACNGTCTTTTATGGGATGAATACATTCCTGAATGACCTAATCACTGAATTCGGATGGGCCGCNTGGGTAACNTTNGCAGGGTCCTCNGTCCGAACCGAAGTTGGCGGAATATCAGCGCCATTTGTNGGCTGGGCAATTGANAAATTAGGGCCAAGAAGAGTNCTTCTTACCGGGATCGCNCTGACGGCGATCGGGCTTTATCTGATGTCTCATATGAATTCACTCTGGCAATTTTTTGTTGTGATGGCTATCGTGTCTTTGGGATCGAGTACTGCCGGTAATCTGTGTGGGTTCGCGGCTATTGTTACCTGGTTTGAAAGACGTCGGGCCCGAGCCCTGACCCTGTCGACACTTGGTGGATCACTTGGCGGACTTGCAGTGCCTATCGTTGCGGTAGCGGTTGGGACACTCGGGTGGAGATCGGCGTTACAGTTACTCGCGATTTTTGTAGTTGTATCAGGCCTTCTTTTCGCTACTTTCGTTCGAACACGCCCCACTGATCATGATCAACCCATGGATGGCTTGCCGGAAATACAGGACGATTCGCTGCAAACAGTACATAACTGGGGTCTTCCACTAAAAGTGGCTATGAAGACACGATCGTTCAGCATGCTCATGGCTGGATTTGTAGCCAATGGATTTGCAATGACCAGTCTTCTAACTCTGGCCTTTTCTTATTTCGAACATGAATACGGACTCACGAAGGGGGCCGCTGGTCTTACGATTACCACGCTGACAGTTTCCTCGATTTTTGGACGGATTGTTCTCGGCTTTCAAGGTGATCGTTATGAACCGGTCAAGCTATTAGGTCTGTGTGCCATAATACTCACCCTTGGACTGCCTCTGTTGTCAGTGGGCATTTTGTTTGCTGATGGTTCGGGAGTTTGGATTGCCTTTGTCGGACTCGTAATCAGTGCCATTGGGTTCGGTGGATCAGTGCCACTTCGCTCACTCGTCATCGCCGATTTCTACGGCACGGCATCTTTCGGCAGGTTGATGGGGACTGAGCGATTTATTTCAACAATCGGAGGTACGGTCGGTCCTATCCTTATTGGTGTATCTCTCGACCTGACAGATCACTACACCTGGGGTTGGTTCTTGGCCGCTGCTGTGGGTGCTCTCTCTATCCCCTTGTATTTTTCCTCAAAAAAACCGCAGGCACTCATCGCCGAATACAAAGCAAAAGCCCTGGATGAGCAACAGCAGCAAGGCTAGCCAAAGAGCGGACCACCGGCGTCGATGAGTTCACCCTCGACGGAGAATACCGTAGGTCTTTCTTCACAATAGACTTCACTTTCGCACTTGTTAAAAGAGAATACTGGTTTTTCATCCTGCTGCTCATAGTGAATATGCCAGGTACCCAAAACATTGTTTTCACGGCGACCTTTTTCAATTTCTTGTTGTAGGATTTGTACTAATGCTTCCAGTTGTTTTTGTCCCATGAGTTATTCCTTCAGTCAGCTTGGATGTTTTCTTATTGTCTCAGTATATTGCGATATCCATAGTAGATTGCTCATTCGATTTTGCTTGAGCTATTAATCAGGATTCGTTCTTACATCATTTACGTAGTAGTATCAACTTATATATAGGGCTGGGAATTAAGCGACATGTACGAAAAAACTGCGAGTCCCGTTCTTCATACGTTTGCCATAGTCATCATTGCCTTCTGCTCAATCCCGCTCATTTATCTCTTTTACCAACTCAGCCTCTCTCCAAAGGGTTTTATTGATTATGTTACAGCTGACACGACGACACCTGTGGTGCTGCGCACTTTTGTATTGGTTATTGGTGTTGCGGTGATGTCACTTCTTATAGCCGTTCCAATAGCTTGGCTTCTTGAACGTTCTGACCTGCCATTCCGTAATTTATTTGGATTGTTGGCAANTCTTCCTTTGGCTATTCCCTCGTATATCGGGTCATTTGTACTTCTATCATTTTTCGGCCAGAAAGGTTTATTGCAGCGATTATTAGAGCCCATAGGTGTCGAAAATATATTTACAGTTAGTGGGTGTTCCGGAGCAATTGTTGTGCTTTCCCTCNTGACCTATCCGTATCTACTAATTCTTCTAAGACCGGCAATTGGCTCACTCGATCCTAGATTGTCCGAAGTATCTGCAACTTTTGGGTATGGTCCTGTTCGAACTTTTTTCAAGATAACGTTGCCACTTTTACGCCCAGCACTTGCGGCTGGAGGTTTGTTGGTTTCTCTGTATGCATTGTCTGATTTTGGTGCGGTTTCATTATTGAATTGTAGGTCGCTCACAGTTAGCTTATTTACTCACTATGAGTCAGCGTTCGACAGATCNGGAGCCGCAAGTGTGGCCATTTTATTGTCAATTCTTGCTCTTCTTCTTGTAATGTCTGATCTAAAAACCAGACGTAATAGGGAATATTCTTCGTTGCGTCCGATGGCGTCCCCGCGTGAAANTGAACTTGGCTGGTGGCGATGGCCTATCGTGGTTGCTTTGTCGGGATTTCTCTGCGTAGTTCTGGTTGTTCCGATAGGTATTCTTCTCTATTGGTTTAGTCGAGAGGTTAACTATAGCGAAGCAATTACCGAAATAACTGTCCCGGCGGTGAATTCTTTACTGGTCTCTACTGTGGCAGGACTCGTCACATGTTTGGTGGCAGTGCCCATCGCGATACTGTCCGTCCGGTATAGCCGATTTTGGTTTTCTCGATTGAGTGAGATGATTTCTTATACTGGATATGCCCTCCCTGGACTCGTGATTGCACTCTCATTGGTCTTTGTAGCCAAGAATGTAAGTTTCATATATCAATCCTTTTTCGTTCTTGTTATTGCATATGTACTCCTGTTCCTTCCTCAGGCAATCACTTCTATACGGATTCCAGTGGGCCAGATGCAAAAGAACGTGGAAAGCGCGGCTAGAGGGCTTGGAGCTTCGAATTTCAGGGTCGCNTCCACGATAAGTTTTCCGCTTGTGCGACGAGGCCTAATTGCTGGCTTTGTGTTGGTATTTATAACCACAATCAAGGAGCTTCCAGCTACCCTTATTTTGAGTCCAATGAACTACGATAGTTTATCGGTGTCAGTCTGGAGTGCTTCGAGCGAGGCGTTTTTTGCTAGGGCTGCGTTACCTGGAATCCTTTTAGTATTTTTTTCTCTGATACCCTTAACCCTACTTCACCGATGGGACCAATAAAAGTGCCTACTCCTCATCAAACACAAGCTGACAATGCTTTGAGAATGGATAATATCGGGCTTAAATTAGGTGATGTACAGGCAGTATCCAGCCTGTCTCTTGAGATTCAAAGAGGGGAATTTTTTGTAATTCTAGGTCCCTCCGGTTGTGGCAAGACAACAACTTTGAGATTAATCGCGGGACTGGAGAAGCCAGACACAGGTAATATTTTTCTTGGTGAAGTTTTGGCCTCTTCCGACTCAATGTTTATCCCTCCTCAGGAAAGAAAAATTGGGATGGTGTTTCAAGATTATGCGCTGTTTCCACATATGACTGTACTTGAAAATGTTGCATATGGCTTAGGCGGGACCCACAACAATAAGACGACTGCTTATGAGTATTTAGATCTAGTGGAGTTGCGCGGACTGGAAGGAAGGANGATCTCAGAGTTGTCAGGCGGTGAACAGCAGCGCGTTGCGTTGGCNAGAGCCTTGGCACCTAGACCAGATTTCTTGCTTTTAGATGAACCTTTTTCAAATTTGGACCCGTCGCTTCGGACAGGTGTGCGGGAACAGGTAAAAGAGATTATCCGATCTGCGGGCGTGACGACTTTAATGGTCACTCATGATCAGGAGGAAGCTCTCATAATGGCTGATCGTGTTGCATTCATGGAGGNTGGAATGATTCGGCAGCTTGGTACAGGCGAAGATCTGTTTCTACGGCCAGCGTCTATTTCTGTTGCTAGGTTCTTCGGAGACTCCAATATTATTACTTACGATGTCGCCGGAGCCTCCACGTTGGCATGGCCACTTGGTACTATCTCGGTCACCAGTGGAGCTACTTCGATTTCTTTGGTGATTCCTCCGGACAGTATTGTAATAAAAGGTGAGGGGGCCGATGGACTAGTACNGGATATCCAATATTTTGGATATTACCGGAAGGTATTAGTGGAGCTGATTGATGGGAATAAAATCTACATTAGACAACCTAGTGCAAATCAGATGCAGGTACACGTTGGCGATCGAGTGGGGTTAACCCTCGATAAGTCCCCTCTTGTGTTCTAGGTCCACTTGCGAGACTTCCACTTGCGAGACTGTTGTGGATCAGTCGAGGGCACCAACTTCTTTTAATAGACGGAGGGTTCCCTCCAGGTCTTTCATTTGACTAAGGTCTATGGATATCGCCCCAATCGTATCTAGTTTTGGGATACTCGCATATGAGCTGGCCCCAATAGCTAAAGGATATTCATACGTATTTTCACTGAAATATCGTTGCGAGACGTCTCCNAGCAAGAACCTGAGTAATCCGTGAGCTTGAGAGTGATTTTTGGACGAGCTAATGATTCCAGCTCCGGCGACATTTATGAGGGTGCCAATATCATCTGGTGCAGTGTAGTAGTTTCGTGCCCCGAAGTTCTCTCCTTCTTCAGCCAGGAATCGGTGTAGGTAGTAGTGATTGACGAATCCTACATCTATCTCTCCCGCCGCCGCCGCTGCAACGATTGGTGTGTTCTTGGGATACACCTTGGGATCATTCGCCATGATTCCTGTCAGCCAATCTCGTGCTATTTCCTCACCATGGTGAATTCTGATCGCTGTCACAAACGCCTGGAATGAACCGTTTGTAGGCGCCCACCCAATTCTTCCTCGCCACTCAGGCTTAGTGAAATCAAGTATCGATGACGGCAGTTGGTCAGGACTAACCGCTGCAGTGTTGTAGACAATAGTGCGGGCNCTCCCAGATATTCCAGTCCATTCTCCGGTTGTNGAACGGAACTCTGAGCCAACTAGACGAAGAATATCTTCTGGGATTGGGGCAAGCATACCNGCTTCCTGTATAGCACCAAGTGCTCCAGCATCCTGAGCAATGAAGATATCGGCCGGTGTTTTGTCACCCTCTTCGAGCAGCAAAGCCGTGATCTCGGATGTTTTTCCATACTTCACATCCACCTTGACACCACTTGCCAGCTCATATGATTCAAGTATCGGGCCAATAAGNTTTTCTGAACGGCCTGAATAGACAGTCAAGCTTGCCTCGTCAGTGGTGCATGAACTCATCATTAAGCCAATAGGGGCAGCCATCATAATTATTATTCGTCCAACGATATTCTGTAGAGACATCTGTNCATCCTTAAAGTATATGTTTATAGATTGATAATACATTAGTGCATACTAATAATTTGTGTCAAATCGCACGAATATTGAATGCACTGGTAGATGCGGTACAAAGGGGATTAGGTCTACTAACGATGACGTCCGTCTATTGGACCCAAATTCTACTGCCTGCTTCAAGCCCGAGCACAATTTCTTTATTCGCTACGGAGATTGTGATAGTTCCGCGGTAGGGAGCACGGTCAGTGATCGTCACTATTGCCCCAGGTTGCAATGCTTCAGTCTCAAAGAATCGCAGTAATTCTTCATCTTCTTCGAACACCCGATCAATCGTATGCACTGTTCCATCCTTTTGATCGGAGAGTCGCTTTTGGGACATAGATGAGGCATCTCCAATCCCAGGGATAGCCGCACCGAATGGTGAGGTGGTTGGATTTCCAAGTCGCTCCACAATAAGTGGCTCGGTCACGTCAGATATTGAGTGCTCCATTAAATGAGCTTCCTCATACGCCTGCCACCAGTCAAGACCAAGTACGTTCACGAGGAGGCATTCGGCCAATCGGTGCCGCCGGACCATATTTTCTGCTCTTCTAAAGCCTTCGCTTGTAAGTGTGACACGTTTTTTCGGATCAACTTTCACGAGTTTGTCTCGTTTCAGTCGACCCAGCATCCCTGCCATTGAGGCGGGNTTCAGTTCAAGTCTCTCAGCTAGCCGAGCAGCAATGACTTCTTCGCCTTCGTCATTGGCNAGACGGTAGATCTGTGTCAAAGCATCGTCAGCAGCAACATTTGTAACTTGCTTTGGCATGANAGGCTCCCTAACTCAAGATNCTTCCATGTTACAGGTATTTATTGGGTAAGTCAGGCCAGCGCCTCTTGTGGAGTCAGATCGGAGTCTTCAGTCGCCACTGGATCTTTGCTCCAAACCTCTGTCAATAATCGGAGAGTTTTGAGTCTGTTTTCGATACTGAATGTGGATGTGGAAATCATCAACTCAGATGCCTCCGTGGCTTTGGTAAGTGACTCAAGTCCAATCAATACGTCTTCTGCTGTCCCNATAATTGAATTACTGGGCATGGCCTTCGCAGCCGGTAAATCAGGGTGATCTGCCGCTTCTTCAGGAGATATCAGGGGCCCTCTACGNCCAGTACGCATTCCGTATTTTCGTATNCGTCCCGGTCCGGATTGCCATTCAGCTTCNTCTCNAGTCTCAGAAACTATCACTGAAGCTGTGACCATGGTGTAGGGCTCATCTAGTATGACGGACGGNCTGAAGCTNCGCCTATAGATTTCGACCGCCTGCATCGTGCCGCCAGTATCAAAGTGATTTGCGAATACAAATGGAAGGCCAAGCATGCCTGACAACTCCGCACTGAAGTTTGATGAGCCAAGCAGGAAGATGTCNGGATANGAAGTAGCTGCCGGAGTTGCCGAAAGATGTGTCCATGCACCTTGTTCAGCTCGTTCGTCTCCCAATAGTCCCATCAGGTCGATTAAGTTCATGGGGAAGTTTTCAGCATCACGATTGTCAGGAGTTCTGCGAAGAGCAGCTGCAGTGTGTTGGTCTGAACCCGGCGCTCTGCCGATACCGAGATCAATTCTGTCGGGATGCAGAGCCTCAAGGAGGGCAAATTGTTCTGCAATAACGAGAGGAGCATGATTCGGTAACATCACTCCTCCNGATCCCAGACGAATACGGGGTGTCTGAGACGCTAGATGGGCAATTAAAACAGCNGGGTTGGTACTTGCGACGGTATCCATATTATGGTGTTCNGCTACCCAAAAACGGTGGAAGCCTAATTCATCAGCACACTGTGCCAGTCGTACAGCGTTAGTGAGTGCACTCGAAGTCGAATCAGCTGTTGTAGCCATAGCGAGGTCGAGGACGGAAATGGGTAAACGCGACATAGGCTAAGAATAGATGATCTGCTGTGTCGAATCTAGGACTCTAGTCTGCCGGGGTCTCAGTTTGCGCTGACAAACGGGTAGGTGCAGGAGTTTTCGAGATGATCGCAGTTAGAGCCACGACCCCCACGAGGACTAGACCACCCATGACAACGAAGGCTATTCGCTCACCAGCAAGATCTGCGAGATATCCTACCGGCCATCCGATCAACATAAATGCTGCAAAAGACATACCGATGAGCGCGGTTACTCGACCGAAATAGCGTGGGTCGCAATCGATCGCGATGATCGCACTATTGAGCGTTTGAAACATGCCCATTCCTACTCCAGTTAGAAGCACCGGAATAATAACCATTGCGTATGAGGGACTCAGGCCAGTGGCGACTATCGCGATCCCCATGAGTCCCGCGCCAAAGCTGTAGATATTGAGGGCACTCTTCGAGGCTGCATACCCAGCAACTACGAGACTGGCAAACAGTCCCCCAACCGCTGTTACTGCCTGTAACACGCCGAATTCTTCAGCACTCGCACTGAGTTCATTCTCTAGTAATCCTGGAAGTGCTGTGACTGACGACATCCCCACCATGATCATCAGGAAGAAAAATACCATCATCCAACCTAATCTAGGTTCGCTGCGGAGATAGGATATTCCGGACTTCACTCCTGCAAGGACAGATTCATCACGCTTTTGTCCGGCGGTCGTCGTGTTTGGTAGCACGAACATAATCAGTATGCCGAGTACGTTGAATCCAGCCATCGCATAGTACGCGCCTGCTGCACCAAAAAATGCCGATGAGATCATGAGCCCTCCAATCGCAGGAGCCCAGATCCGTGTGGCATTCAGGGCTACCTGACTCAATGCGATCGCATTTCCGCGGAGTTCGTCAGATACGATCTCAACCACCCACCCTTGTCTGGCCGGCATCATGAAGGATGATGCAACGCCAAGCACAAAAGAATTGACTATGAGGTGCCACAATTCCAACCGATCGAGCAGAAGTAAGGTGCCGTTAGCCAGGAATACGTACGTCATAATTGTCTGGGTAATCACACTTATTCGTTTCTTAGAGAGTCGATCTGCGTACGTGCCGCCAATGGGACCCAGAAAAGTCATAGCAAGGCCTTGCCCAATCATGACGAGACCAACTGAACTGTTTTGACCTGTTAACTGGAAAGCTACGATTGATTGGATAACGACATACATGAAAAATGAAGTCATGGAGCTCAGAGAACTGACCCACAGTAGAAGATAATTTTTGTCAGCAAGAGCTGCGAATGATTTTTTCAATATGGAATCCGGTTGCGTGGGTATTGATATGAAGAAATTCAGCGTACAGCCTATTTCGATTAACCGCTTAGAGTTCGATGGAGCGGGGGACGGGGATCGAACCCGCGACATCCTGCTTGGGAAGCAGACGCTCTACCACTGAGCTACCCCCGCGTAACTGGTACTAGCTTAGCAATCAGAGAGATTGAAAGGAATCAAACTCTTCCTGATTGTGCAATTCACCTATCTTTTCGATCAAAGAAAGATTGCATCATCGTTGTCGGTTCGTCGGTCGTGTAGGCGTTTGAAAATGCACTAATACCGGCCTCTATGCCGTCCTCGAGGGAAAGTGTCTCCCATTGGCGGATCAACTCCTTTTGAGCTCGGATTGCGTGCGGGCCGGAAGCTACGATTGATTCTGCGATCTCAATCGATTCGGAAGCTAACTTATTTGTTTTGGTCAGACGTTCGAGGAATCCCCAGTCATAAGCTGTCTCGGCATTAATGTTCTCACCAGTGAGCAGTAAATAATTAGTTTTCCCCCAACCAATTAGGCGCGGTAACAAAGCGGCTTCAATCACCGATGGGACGCCGACCCGGACTTCCGGCATGCCAAAAACTGCAGTCTCTGAGGCTATGCGGATGTCACACGAGGCTGCTAACTCTAGGCCCGCTCCCAACGCGTAGCCATTAATAGAAGCGATCACCGGGACAGGGAAATTTCTGATGGTGACAAATAGATCATGGAGAGAACTGATAAATATCCGAGCAGTATCGGTATTCATATGGCTTAATTCTGTAATGTCGGCCCCGCCCACAAAAGCTTTTGTTCCCGCCCCTGTGAGGATGACTGCCCTGATATTTGGATCTCCAGTTATCGATCGGAAAGAACCTGACAATTCATGAATGGCTTCGGTAGTTAGCGAATTTAATTTTGCCTCTCGGTCATAGGTGATAGTGACGATTTTACCGACTGCTGATGCTGTCCGTTCTATGTCGACTTTCATGGTTGCCCCTCTCAAGCGTGGGTAAACTTTTTAGTGCCCAAGGTGTTAGGTAGTCAAATTGTAGAGTGATTCGCTATTCACATCACTCTACGATTGTTGCGTCTACACTAGTCTCGAACCGGTCAGTACGTTACCCGAAGGAGGAATCAATGGGTTGGTCAGTGTCACAGAAGTATGGTCTTACATTTCATCGACCTCAACTTAGTTTTGTTGGGTACACACTAGTAAGCCCGCACAGTGGGAAATCTGTCTTTCTGGTTGATATGAACGGACAATTTGTTCATCACTGGCGTTTTGAGCATTTGCTCATTCGCAAAGTGGAACTATTAGATAGCGGTAATTTGCTAGCGATCGGAGTCGATGAACGACTTGTTCCGAGTGAAGCTCCACATTTCGACCCGGCGACAGGCGAATCAAATGAACCATTTGAACGACGGATCCGTAGAATCGGCGGGAATTGTTCGATGCTTTGCGAAGTTGACTGGGATGGAAAGATTGTGTGGAGTCATGAAGAGGTTGCTTTTCACCATGACTTTAAGCGCCTAGCAAACGGGAATGTAGTATTCCCAGTCTGGAAAGANTTATCTCAGGAGCTATCTGATTCCGTTGCTGGTGGATCTTCTGACTCGACAGGGCCAGCTCCACCGATGCTTGGTGATGACGTCGTGGAGATAGATTCGGCAGGCGAGGAAATCAGACGAGTGGAAACGTGGGAGCTTTTCAGTCCTGAGAACGATCCCATTTGTCCTCTAGAANCTAGGGCTGAATGGACGCATATGAATAGTGTGGATGTGAATGAAGCNGGCGAGATACTGGTTTCTTGCAGAAATAATAGTCGAGTTGCGATTATNGACAATTCCGGTTCGATGAAATGGTCATACGGCGCACCCGACACCGCCCATCAGCACCATGCAAGCTGGCTCAGCAATGGAAACGTCCAGATCTTTGATAATGGGATGCATAGAAAACAAGGGATGCCATATTCGAGAGTGATTGAGGTTAATCCCGAATCAAATGAAGTGATATGGAAATATCAGGGAAATCCACGGGCACAGTTTTTCAGTGGACATATCTCAGGGGCCGTTCGACTACCCAACAGTAATTGTTTAATCACTGAAGGCACGTCGGGCAGAGTATTGGAGATTACAGCTGACGGCGAACCAGTATGGGAGTGGTGGAATCCTGTTTTTAACAGTTCTGCCAACGATGGAGAATCAATGGCATTTTTATTTCGAGCATATCGATACCCGCAGGATTTCGCAGGATTTGCGGGGAAAGAATTAAATCCTGAGAGTTTAAATGAGCTAAACAATCAATATGCTTTGATATAGCTGAGTTACCTGTAAATTATCGAATTTCGAAAGATACTGGGCTGCGAGAAAGGAGTGTATGCATTATGAGTGAAGAAGCGATTCAAGAGGCGAAAGATACATTTGAGAGATGGCTAGCAGCTTTTAACGCTCGGGATGATCAAGGAATGGTCGCAGAGATGCATTTCCCTCATCATAGGCTTGTAGCGACTAAATTTGATTCGTGGTCGACTGCCGAGGAATATGCAGCGGGCCAGCGAGCAATCGATGAGCGACTTGTGGATGAGGGCTGGGATCATACATTTTTAGTCTCGATGGAAGCCGTGCAAAGTAGCGCAAATAAAGTTCATCTGGTGTTGCATCAGTCCCGCAGAAAAAAAGACGGGACTGAATACAATGGCTTTGACACTCTGTGGGTCTTCACGAAAGTGGACGGGCGCTGGGGTGCGAAATTACGTTCTTCATTTCTTACGGCTGAGGCGCAAGTGTATTCAAACTAACCATTTGCGAGGGCCTCGCAAATAGAGAGATTAGCCATTAATCTCAGGGCATTGGGGGGATTATGTCTATCCTGATTGACGAGCATACAACTTTTATTATCCAGGGAATCACGGGTCGTGAAGCCGTGACAATGACTCGAGAATGTCTCGACTATGGTGCGAAGGTAATTGGCGGAGTGACACCGGGACGAAGTGGTCGGCAGGTCCACGGTCTTCCGGTAGAGGACACAGTGCTCGCCTTTACAGATAGGGAGCGTGTTGATGCAGCCGTTGTGTCGGTGCCGCCAGCATTTGCTGCGGACGCCGCATTAGAGGCAATTGAAGCCGGAGTTCCTCTCGTGGTTATTGTGACTGAGCGTATTCCTCGTAAACAAGTAGCGCAGGTCATGGAAGTGGCACAACGACATGGGACTCGGGTGATTGGCCCAAACTGTTTGGGAATTATTTCGCCAGGCAAATCGAGAGTCGGCGGTCTCGGTGGACAGGCCGAATCTTGTAAGCGTGCATTTGCGCCGGGGAAAATCGGCGTGATGTCACGGTCAGGTGGTATGACAGTGGAAATCGCCAACTCGTTATCAGAGGCCGGTCTTGGGATCTCCACTGCTGTGAGTATTGGTGGGGACCCGATTATTGGCTCGTCCTATGCAGAACTGATGCCACTTTTCGATGCTGACTCTGAAACTGAGGCAATTGCTATCTACTCAGAGCCTGGGGGTAGGGCGGAATACGAGTTGGCTGAATACATGGAAGAATCAGGTTCAAAAAAACCAATTGTTGCATTTATGGCCGGTCGGTTCATTGACGAAATGCCTGGTATG